>CAISYO010000041.1 GCA_903889745.1 uncultured Bacteroidota bacterium
CATTGCAAAGGTTCAGATTTAGAAGGAATCTCCTACGAACAATTATTACCATTCACTCAACCAACAGATGGCGATGCCTTTAAAGTAATTGTTGGTGATTTCGTAACGACAACTGATGGTACTGGTATTGTGCACATTGCGCCAAGCTTTGGTGCAGATGACTTTAGAGTAGCTAAACAAAACGGCATTGGTTCATTAACTTTAGTTGATAAACGCGGACGATTTTTACCTGAAATAAAAGATGGTACATTTTTGTATGGCGAAGAATATGTAAAAGAAGCCTATCACACGGATGCTGAAAAACAAGTTGAGTTTGAAAAACAAAAACAAATTTTAGAAGCTACGGGAAAAATAAAAGAGTTAAAAGCTTATTTAAGTGTTGATGAACGTATTGTTTTAAAATTACAAGAAGAAGGAAAATTATTTAAAAAAGAAACCTACGAGCATAGTTATCCACATTGTTGGAGAACTGACAAACCCGTTTTATATTATCCGTTAGATTCATGGTTTATTAAATCAACGGCGGCAAAAGACCGTATGATTGAATTAAATAAAACTATTAACTGGAAGCCTGAAGCTACTGGAACTGGGCGTTTTGGTAACTGGTTAGAAAACTTAAATGATTGGAATTTATCACGTTCTCGTTTTTGGGGTATTCCTATTCCTATTTGGACAAGCGAAGATGGTTTAGAACAAATAGTTATTGGTAGTGCCGAAGAATTGAAAAATGAAATTAGCAATTCTGTTGCTAAAGGTGTCATGACAGAAAACCCCTTAGGGAAATTTGTGCCAGGAAATTTTACAGCAGAAAACTATGATACTTTTGATTTACACAAACCATATGCTGATACTATTGTATTAGAGAAGAATGGAAAAAAATTATTCCGCGAGCCTGATTTAATTGACGTGTGGTTTGATAGTGGTGCTATGCCGTATGCGCAAGTGCATTACCCGTTTGAGAATAAGGAATTGATTGACGATAAAAAATATTACCCAGCCGATTTTATTGCGGAAGGCGTTGATCAAACTCGTGGCTGGTTTTTTACATTACATGCCATCGCTACGATGAATTTTGATTCAGTAGCATATAAAAATGTGGTATCTAACGGATTAGTATTAGATAACAATGGCAACAAAATGAGTAAGCGTTTAGGTAACGCCGTTGATCCATTTGAGACTATTGAAAAATATGGTGCCGATGCGACGCGCTGGTATATGATTGCTAATGCCGCACCTTGGGATAATTTAAAATTTAGTTGGACTCTTATTTTGGAAGACGAAAAAGGAAATCGTTTTGACTGTGATGATATCTCAAAAATTGATATTTCTAAATTCAAAATTGTAGATGGACGTTCAAATGGTATTATAGAAGTACAACGTAAACTATTTGGCACATTGTACAACACTTATGGATTCTTTGCTCTATATGCAAACGTTGATAATTTTATAGTCGATTTAAGCAATACGGTAAACGTTAGTAATCGTTCTGAGTTAGATCGTTGGATTTTATCTAAACTAAATTCATTAGTAAAAGATGTTACTGAACAGTACGAAAGATTTGAACCTCACAAAGCAGCTCGTTACATCGAGGAATTTATAGATGAACATTTAAGTAACTGGTATATTCGTTTATCTCGTCGTCGTTTTTGGAAAGGCGAAATGAGCGAAGATAAAAAAGCTGCTTACGAAACATTATTTGAGTGTTTAAATACTTTGTCACAACTAATGAGTCCAATTGCACCGTTTTTTGCAGATTGGTTATATCAAAACCTAAATGATGTTTCAGGAGAAATTAATTCGGTTCATTTAACTAATTATCCAAAAGTAAATGCTGGCTTAATCGATTCAAGTTTAGAAAAACGAATGGAAATGGCTCAAAAAATTTCTTCTATGATTTTATCTATTCGTAAAAAGGAAAATTTAAGAGTCCGTCAACCTTTGCAAAAAATCCGCATCCCAATCTTAGATAATGAATTCAGACAGCATATTCAAGCTGTTAAAGAGATCATTTTGGCAGAAGTTAATGTGAAGGAGTTAGAATTTGTAACCGAGGAAGAAGCCCACATCATTAAA
>CAISYO010000042.1 GCA_903889745.1 uncultured Bacteroidota bacterium
GGCTTGGGGAAAAACTGCCGAACTCATTGAAAAGTATGTTGTCAAAGGTAAGGAAATTGCCATCGAAGGAAAACTATCGCACAGAAGTTATGACGATAAAGACGGAAACAAACGCTATGTAACCGAAATTTTAGTAAATGAATTGTTGTTATTAGGTAAGTAATTCAATTAAATTTTGGTGCTATAAACCACTGAGTAATCAGTGGTTTATTTGTTTAATTCGGTTTGTAAAGCCTCCACAAATAATCCCATATGGTAACCATCAACAAATCCATGATGCGCCATAACTGCTGCCGACATTGTTTTTTTGTTGTTTTCGTCCATTAATTTTCCCCATGAAACTTTTGGACAACTATCGGGTAACGTATAATTTCTAGAATGTGTTAGACCAGTAAAGTTAATCCAAGGAATAGCAGAAAAATGAATAATATTCTCAGGAAATTCTCGTGTAAATAGTCCAGGAGTTCGTTGAATGCGTTCAATTTCAGTTTGCACAATTTTAGCAAATTCATGAAGATCAGAATGAAATTTCATAAATGAAAATCCAAACGTTTTGTCTTCACGCATAATGGTTGATGAAGCATCTATTTCGTCATAAAGCACTACCTCTTTTCCTTCAATTCGATACCTGAAATTTTCTACTTGATTAACCGCAACAATTGTTTTGTGCAAATAATATACAAAAAACGGAATTTGCATGACTTTTGCTTTTTCGTAAGCTATAGTCATATCAATAGGTCTTGTTATGCTAAAAAATGGCTCTTCGAAAGTTGAAAAAAATTCAAAATGTTCTTTTCGGTTCCAAGTAGCAAGGTCTATTTTTTGCTTCATTTTAGTAAGGGTAAAATTTCAGTAATTTGGGTAACGGAATTGAAATTTTTATGTTCAATTTCAAAATCAATTTTTTCGTATTCCCAAGTCGTGTGATACGGAATATGAATAGCGTGTCCACCTAAATTCAAAACGGGCAAAACATCGGATTTTAACGAATTGCCAATCATTAAAAAATCTCCGGCTTTGCAATCTAAGCGATTCAACATTTTTTCGTAATCCAACTCGGTTTTGTCGCTCATCACTTCAATATGATGAAAATAAGCACCAATTCCCGAATCGTGTAATTTTCTATGTTGGTCTTTTAAATCGCCTTTTGTGGCTACGACCAATTTATATTTTCCTTGCAATTGTTCTAAAACTTCGGTGATGTTTGGTAATAGTTCTACTGGTTTTTGCAATAAATCTTTTCCAATAGCTAAAATTTGCTCAATACCTTTACCCGAAATTTGATGATTAGTCAATTCTAAAGCGGTTTCAATCATCGATAATGTAAACGCTTTGATACCAAAACCATACAATGGTAAATTATTGACTTGATGATTTAAAATTAACCCTAAAATTTCTTGATGTGACGCGTAATCTTGAAACAATATACTAAAACGTTCTTGTGCCTCATCAAAATAAGGTTCGTTGTGCCAAAGGGTATCGTCTGCATCGAATGCGATTATTTTTGGGGTCATACTAAGATATCATCGCGCCATTAATCACACCTTCTGAACTAGTGCTGAGAGAAGTCGAAGTATCTGGATTTACGAAAACCAATTTTCCTTCAGCAGTATTGGTTAATAATAACATACCTTCGCTTTCTACGCCTCGTAAAGCTCTTGGGGCTAAGTTCACTAAAACTGTTACACGTTTTCCAATGACTTCTTCTGGTGTAAAATGCTCTGCAATTCCAGAAACGATGGTTCTTACATCAATTCCGGTATCTACTTTTAAGACCAATAATTTGTTGGCTTTTGGCATTTTTTCGGCTTCAATAATCGTCCCGATTCGTAAATCTACTTTGGCAAAATCTTCAAAAGTGATGATTTCTTTTTGCGGTTCAGCTTTTGCGTTTTCCACTTGATTTGCGGTTTTAGTTGCTTCTAATTTATCTAATTGTTTTTGGATTTCTGCATCTTCTATTTGAGCAAACAAAATTTCGGCTTGACCAATTTGATGCCCAGGTTTTGTTAAATTCCAATTTTCAAATTCTAAATTCCAATTATTGACTTTAATCTGTAAAATGTTGCACAATTTAGCAGATGTAAACGGTAAAAACGGTTCTGACAGTATCGCTAA
>CAISYO010000043.1 GCA_903889745.1 uncultured Bacteroidota bacterium
AAAAACGTTGTCTTTTGTTTTCGTTTCAATAATAACGTCTAATTGTTGAATTCTAAGATTTACTCTTCCGGCAATTCTATCAATTACAGGAATTTTTAATTGTAAACCAGAACTTCTAATGCTTGTAAATTTTCCAAATCGCTCTATTACAACTGCGGTTTGTTGTTTTACAGTAAAGAAAGAAGAGAAAAAAATTACCAATCCAATGATAAGAAAAGGAATAAAGGCTAGTTCCATAATTGTATGTTTTTAAATTTGGTGATTATACGCGGAGTTTTGTAAAAAGTTACAAAAAAACCTCCATTTGGAGGTTTTAAAGTTATAAAGCTTGAATGGCTTTCTCTATTCGTTTGATGGTTTCAGTTTTACCAATCATTTCGATAATGTAAAACAGATGGGGTCCTTTTAAAGCGCCTACTAAACTCAATCGAAGCGGTTGCATTACTTTTCCCATTCCTATTTCATTTGTCGTCATCCAGTTTTTCAATTCGGTTTCAATGGTAACCGAAGTAAAATCTTCAATTTTATTCAGTTCAGCAATAACTTGTTGCATTAAAATCGGTGTTTCCTCTTTCCAGTTCTTAGCGGCTTTTTCATCGTATGAACTTGGTGCTTCAAAGAAATAATCGGCTAAATCCCAAAATTCATTTACAAAATGAGCTCTTTCTTTTATAAAAGAAACAATTTTTGTCATTTCGACAAAGGAGAAATCACATTTTCCTATACGATTAATAACATCTTTTTCAAAAGCTTCTGCTAGGCTTTCATCACTTTTCCCTATTAGATACTGATGATTAAACCATTTATTTTTTTCTGGATCAAACTTGGCTCCTGCTTTATGAATTCGGTTTAAATCAAATTTTTCTACCAATTCATCTAAAGAGAAAATTTCTTGTTCGGTTCCGTCATTCCAACCCAATAAAGCTAAAAAGTTGATTACCGCTTCTGGGAAAAATCCGTTTTCTCTGTATCCTGAAGAAGTGCCTTCATCAGTTTTCCACTCTAATGGAAACACCGGGAATCCCATTTTATCTCCATCACGTTTACTTAATTTTCCGTTACCAATAGGTTTTAAAATCAAAGGTAAATGCGCAAATTCGGGTGCGTTCCAACCAAATGCTTTGTATAATAAAACGTGTAACGGCATCGATGGCAACCATTCTTCACCACGAATTACGTGCGAAGTTTCCATTAAATGATCATCTACAATATTCGCTAAATGATACGTTGGCATACCATCTGATTTAAACAAAACTTTATCATCTAATAAATTCGTATCAAATTTTATGTCTCCGCGAATGATGTCTTTCAATTCTAAAATTTCATTTACTGGCGTTTTAAAACGGATTACATAATGTTCGCCATTTGCAATTCTCTCGGCTACTTTTTCACGTGAAACCGTTAATGAATTATCTAATTGTTCTCTAACCGAATGATTATAAATAAACGTTTTTCCAGCCGCTTCTGCTTCTTTTCGCATAGCGTCTAAACTTTCTGCTGTATCAAACGCATAATACGCCCAACCCGAATTTATCAGTTGGTCAGCATATTGTTGGTACATCGCTTTTCGTTCGCTTTGACGATAAGGTCCAAATTTTTCATTCTTGCCTACGGTTTCATCTGGCGCAATTCCTAACCATTCTAAAGCCTCAAAAATATAAGCTTCTGCTCCAGGAACAAAACGTGTTTGATCGGTATCTTCTATCCGTAAATAAAAAGTTCCTCCATGTTTTTTAGCAAACAAATAATTAAATAATGCGGTTCTTACTCCACCTATATGTAATGGCCCTGTTGGGCTTGGCGCAAATCTTACTCTTACAGACATTTCATTAAATTTTAGGCAAAGATACAATTTGAATTTTGATTTTGTTGATGATGGAAGTTGGAAGTTGGAAGTTGGAAGTAAAAATGAAACCCAAAAGCAAACCACAAATATTAACTTTCATTAAAAAACCTATTGACTAATCACACAAGATGTTGTAATTTTATCGGTTATAAACAACACGTCAACACATTTGGAGGCAAAAAACATTATTTTCGATAAACTCGAAAGATTTATCAAAAAGTTTTATACTAATGAACTGATAAAAGGAATCATTCTTTTTATTGGATTAGGCCTGTTGTATTTCATTGTTACCTTATTGATTGAATACTTTTTATGGTTGCCAACTTCTGGAAGAACCATTTTATTTTGGCTGTTTGTTGCGGTTGAATTGTTTTTGTTGATTCGATTTATTGCATTTCCGTTGTTCAAGTTAGTAAAACTTCAAAAAGGGATTGATTATGAACAAGCTGCAACAATAATTGGCAATCATTTTTCGGAAGTACAAGATAAGTTGTTGAATTTTTTACAATTAATAGACCAAAATCAAACTTCCGAATTATTAGCAGCATCTATAGAACAAAAAGCCGCTTCATTACAACCCATTCCATTTTCAAACGCTATAAATTTTGCTAAAAACAAAAAGTTTTTACCTTATACTATTGTGCCTGTACTGCTTTTAATTTTGTTTTTTGTAACCGGAAATTCTTCAGTAATATCAAGTAGTTTTGCTCGCGTTGTAAATTATAAAACAAAATATGCGCCTCCTGCACCTTTTGAGTTTGTGGTTATGAACACTTCATTAACGAGCCAACAAAACACCGATTTTATTTTACAAGTTAAAACAAAAGGGTCAGTAATTCCTGAAAATGTAGTTATTCAAATAGGATCTGAAGAATATTTTCTACAGAATACCAAACCAGGTTTTTTTGAATATACGTTTTCAAAATTATCAAAGGATGTTGTTTTTTCGCTTCAAGCAAATGGATTAAATTCTAAAGAATATCAAATTAAAGTAATTGACGTGCCTACGATTACTGACTTTAAAATGATTTTGAACTATCCTTCTTATTTAGGAAAAAAACCAGAAACAATTCAAGGATCTGGAAATGCCTTAGTACCTGAAGGAACGATTATCGATTGGAAAATAAATGCTGTTGCAACGGATAAAATTCTATTAAAAACAGGCAGTCAAATTAGTCTGTTTGAACTTAAATCTAATAAGTTTTCCATTACTAGAAAAATTGTAGACCAATTAAACTATGAGGTAATTACGTCCAACCGAAAAGTTACTGAATTTGAAAAGTTAGGTTATCAAATTTCTATTATCAAAGATCAATTTCCTAGTATTTCAGTTCAAACCGCACCTGATTCGCTTAAATTAAAAACCAAATTGATTTTAGGTCAAATTTCTGACGATCACGGTTTATCAAAATTACAAGTGGTTTTTTATCCTAAGGACAATCCAAAAGCCATTCGCAAAGCAAACTTATCCATAAAAAAACAAGCAGTTGACCAATTTATCTATTCGTTTCCAAACGGATTAGTAATTGATAAGGGTGTAAATTATGAATATTACTTTGAAGTGTTTGATAATGATGTAGTTAATAATTTTAAAAGCACAAAATCGGCTGTTTTTTATCATTATGAACAAACGGAAGAACAAAAAGAAGATCAGCAACTTAAAGAGCAAAACGAAAACATCAACAGCATAGAAAAGTCGCTGCACAATCAAGATAAACAAATAGCAGAACTTGAAAAGCTGCAAAAAATAAATAAAGAGAAAACCAATTTAGATTTTAAAGATCAGAAAAAATTAGAAGATTTTATCAAGCGTCAAAAACAACAAGACGAAATGATGAAAGAATTTACTAAAAAGCTTTCTGAAAATTTAGAAGAGTTTAATCCTAAGAAGCAAGATAAAGAAAAAGAAGAACTACTTCGAAGACTAGAAGAGGCAGAAAAACAATCGGAAAAAACCGAAAAATTACTTAAAGAATTAGAAGAGCTTTCAAAGAAATTAGAAAAAGAAGAGCTTTTTGATAAAGCCGATAAGTTAAAGCAAAACGCAAAAAATCAGCAACAAAATTTGGAGCAATTGGTAGAATTAACCAAACGTTTTTATGTGGAAAAAAAGGCCGAACAATTAGCCGATAAACTTGATAAACTATCGGATAAACAAGAAAAATTAGCCAATAGCGAAAAAGAAAATACCGCTGAAAAACAATCGGATATTAACGACGCTTTTAAAGACATTCAAAAGGAACTTCAAGATTTAGACCAAGAAAATAAAGATTTAAAAGATCCGCTGGACATTCCAAATGACAAGAATGAGCAAGAAGATGTGAAAAAAGATCTTCAAAAGGCAGCAGATGAGTTGAACAAACAACAGCCTAAAAAAGCGCAACCTAAGCAAAAATCGGCAGCCGCCAAAATGAATGAAATGAGTCAAAAAATGGCTCAAGCTATGGATTCGGGCGAAATGGAGCAAATGCAAGAAGACGCAAAGTTACTCCGACAAATTTTAGATAATTTACTAGCCTTTTCATTTGACCAAGAGCGATTAATTAAAACCACAAACACAGCGCAAACACGTTCTTTAGAACTAAATAAAGTCCTTAAAAAACAACAAGATTTAAAACAACAATTCAAACATGTTGATGATAGTTTATTTGCTGTTTCCTCACGAAACCCGCGCATTACCGAAATCATTTTAAAAGAACTGAGCGATGTTCATTATAATTTAGATAAAACTTTAGAATCGTTAGCCGATAACAACATTTCTAAAGGAGCATCACATCAACAATATACACTTACAGCAGCTAATCGTTTGGCCGATTTTTTAAGTAACGTGCAAAGCCAAATGAATATGGACATGCAAGGGCAAGGACAGGGCAAACCGAAACCTGGAAAAGGACAAGGTTCTGGAATGCAATTACCAGATATTATCAAGAAGCAAGTAGGGTTAGGCGAAAAAATGAAGGACGGAATGAAGCCTGGTGACAAACCCGGAGAGCAGCCTGGCGACAAATCTGGAGAAGGCAAACAAAAAGGAAAGACAGGAAAAGGAAGTTCAGGTGATGAAAACTCGGAAGGAGAAGGTGGTTCGGAAGGAAATGCTGGAAAAGTGTTAGATATTTTGAAAGAGCAAAGACAGCTTCGTGATGCTTTACAAAAAGCACTTGAGAAAGAGGGCATGATGAATCAAGGCATGAACGCGTTACAGCAAATGAAAGATATTGAAAAGCAATTAATCAATAAAGGCTTTAAAAACGAAGTGCTTCAAAAAATGCTAAATTTAAAGCACGAACTTTTAAAACTTGAAAACGCTATTCAGCAACAAGGCGAAGACACGAAAAGACAATCAAACACAAATGATAAGTCTTTTAATAATAACACCATGCCGCTTTCAAAGGAGTTGAAAGAATATATTAATAGTGTTGAAATATTAAACAGACAAAGCTTACCTTTGCAACCCAATTTTAATCAAAAAGTTCAAAACTATTTTAAAAAGAATGATTAGTTTTAATTACGAAACAAATTTCGCCTTAGAAAACGAATCTAATTATGAAGATTGGATTACAAGAATAATTTATTCTGAAGGATTTGAGGCAGGCGAAATCAATTATATTTTTTGTGACGACGAATATTTGCATAAAATTAATATGGAATATTTAAATCACGATACATTAACAGATATTATCAGTTTTGATTATTCTGTAGGAAATTTATTACAGGGCGATATTTTTATTTCGGTAGAACGAGTAGCTGATAACGCTAAAGATTTTAATGTTGCTTTCGAAGAAGAATTGAAAAGGGTTTTATCTCACGGTGTTTTACATTATTGCGGCTATAAGGATAAATCTCCTAAAAACGAAGCTTTAATGCGTAAAAAAGAAGAAGAGAAAATGAAAATGTTTCACGTGGAACAATAAGTTTGCAAATTATAATTTTTAAATGTTTCACGTGGAACATAAAAAAAATAAAGATGTTTTTAAATCAGTATGATGTAATTGTTGTTGGTGCTGGTCATGCCGGATGTGAAGCTGCTGCTGCTGCTGCCAATATGGGTTGTTCTACATTATTGGTGACAATGAATTTACAAAACATAGCTCAAATGTCTTGCAACCCGGCTATGGGCGGAATTGCTAAAGGGCAAATTGTAAGGGAAATTGACGCAATGGGTGGTTATTCAGGAATTGTTTCAGACAAGACGGCTATTCAGTTTAAAATGTTGAACAAATCTAAAGGCCCTGCAATGTGGTCGCCTCGAGTTCAATCGGACAGAATGCGTTTTTCGGATGAATGGCGTAGCATGTTGGAGAACACTCCTAATCTTGATTTTTATCAAGAAATGGTAGCTGGATTACTTTCCGAAAATGGAAAAATCACAGGCGTTAAAACATCATTAGGAGTTTCAATTAAGGCTAAATCGGTAGTATTGACTAACGGTACATTTCTTAATGGATTAATTCATATTGGAGAAAAACAATTTGGTGGAGGTCGCGCAGGAGAAAGTGCCTCTTTTGGAATCACCGAAGATTTAGTACAACTTGGTTTTGAATCAGGCAGAATGAAGACAGGAACTCCACCTCGTGTTGATGGGCGTTCATTGGATTTTTCTAAAATGACTGAGCAACCTGGAGATGATGTTCCAGAAAAATTTTCTTATACAAATCTAACCGCTCCTTTAAAAACACAACGCTCATGTTGGATGTCATATACATCGTTAGATGTGCACGATATTTTACGCGAAGGGTTCGATAGAAGCCCAATGTTTAACGGAAGGATTAAAAGTATTGGACCAAGATATTGCCCTTCAATTGAAGATAAAATTAACCGTTTTGCCGATAAAGAAAGACACCAACTTTTTGTGGAGCCTGAAGGATGGACCACATGTGAATATTACATTAACGGTTTTTCAACTTCTTTGCCTGAAGATATTCAATTTAAAGCATTACGTTCGGTGGCTGGTTTTGAAAATGTAAAATTTTTCAGACCTGGATACGCCATTGAATATGATTACTTCCCTCCTACGCAGCTGCAACACACTTTAGAAACTAAATTAGTGGAAGGATTGTATTTTGCAGGTCAAATCAACGGAACTACAGGTTATGAAGAAGCGGCTTCTCAAGGATTAATGGCCGGAATTAATGCAGCTTTAAAGGTGCAAAATCGCGAACCATTTATATTAAAAAGAGACGAAGCTTATATTGGAGTTTTAATCGATGATTTAATTACAAAAGGAACTGAAGAACCATACAGAATGTTTACTTCTCGTGCCGAATATAGAACCTTACTTCGTCAAGATAATGCCGATTTTAGATTAACGCCTAAAGCATTTGAAATAGGTTTAGCCAAAGAAGAACGATTGATTCGAATGGAACAAAAGTTTGCTCAATCGGATGCAATGGTAAATTTCTTTAGAGAGACTAGTTTAAAACCCGAAGAAGCAAATCCAATTTTAGAAGCAAAAGGTTCTGCTCCTATGAGTCAGCCCGATAAAATGTTTAAGGTGTTTTCTCGTCCGCAATTGGATTTAGAAGATTTTAGAAAATTTAGTAAAGTTGCAGCATACATCGATGAGCATAATTTAGATCAAGAAGTAGTTGAACAAGCAGAAATTCAAGTTAAATATTCAGGATATATCGAAAAGGAAAAAAACAACGCCGACAAGTTAACTCGTTTGGAAGACATGATTATCCCAGATAATTTCAATTTTGATACTATCCAATCGATTTCAATAGAGGCCAAACAAAAATTAAATAAAATTCGCCCAAGAACAATAGCACAAGCTTCAAGAATTAGCGGTGTTTCGCCAAGCGATATTTCAGTTTTGTTGATATATATGGGGAGATAAAGGAGTATTAAGACCGAAGACTCAAGTATTAAGATTTTTTGTCTTAATACTTAATACAACAATCTTAATACTAAAAATGTTTCACGTGAAACAACTTTGCCAACCCTAATAAAATAAGCTAGTACCATAAAATAAAATAAATGAATTTTTTAGAAGATAAATGTTTTATTACCGTTAAAGATTTTTCAGTTTCTGGAGAACATTTTTCTTTGTTGTTAAATGAAGAATACCAAATTTTAAAAACACACCCACAACCTACTTTAGATAAATTAGGTTCCTATTATGAATTTGAAGATTATATTTCGCACACCGATGGAAAGCGAACATTCTTTGAAAAAATGTATCATTTGGTAAAGCGAAATGCAATTAAAAACAAAGTTAAATTAATTAATACCCATCAACCGTTAAGAGGTAAAATTTTAGATATTGGTGCCGGAACCGGAGATTTTCTTCTAGAATGCAAAAACCAAAACTGGGATATTTTAGGAATTGAACCTAACGAAAAAGCAAAAGCTACTTCAATTGGTAAAGGAATAACCTTTGGAGAAACCATCGAACAATTAGAAAGCAATTCGTTTGATGTAATAACCATGTGGCACGTCTTAGAACATGTTCCCGATGTTGAACATCAAGTAGCCGAATTAAAACGATTATTAAAACCTTCAGGAACAATTATTATAGCGGTTCCTAATTTTAAATCATATGATGCGAATTATTATAAATCCAATTGGGCGGCTTATGATGTTCCAAGACATTTATGGCATTTCTCTAAAATAGCAATTGAAAAATTATTTGAAAATCAAAACATGAATTTAGCCGAAGTTAAACCAATGTGGTTTGATAGTTTTTATGTATCCCTTTTATCTGAAAAACACAAAACCGGTAAAATGAATTTTATTTCAGGTTTTTTAATTGGATTTGTTTCAAATCTTGTCGGAATTTTTAAAAACGAGTTTTCATCACATATTTACATCTTAAAAAACAAATAATCCGCATTTTTAAGCGATTTAAGCGATTTTTTATATCAAGACAACTTCTGCGCTCAATAAAATTAGTTTTTCGATTTAGGCCAATGTATGAAACTCGGTTTTAATAAACCAAAACTATTATAAACATATTTTATTATAGCATTTCTTTATATCGGATTAAAAAATAAAAAACCTACAAATTTGCAACTTGACAACTTATTATTACATTTACAAAAATTTAAAATTATTTACACCAAGATGAAAAAAGCCATTTTAATTTTAGGCGTTGCATTAAGCCTTTTTGCTTGTAACAAAAATGAAGGAAAATCAGAAAGTTTTAAAACAGCTTATATTGATACCGCAGAGATTTTAGAAAAATATGATAAATTCAAAGCTGAAGATGATAAATTTAAAGTAAAGTCTGAAGAAATGGGTAGACCATTAGAGGCAAAAGTTAGAGCTTTTCAGGCTGAGGCACAAAGTTTCCGTCAAAATGCACAAGTGAGAGGCCCACAATGGGCACAACAAAAAGGTGCTGAACTTTCTCAAAGAGAACAACAATTAACAGCAGAGCAAGACGCCCTATTACAACAATTACAACAAGAAGGCAGTGTTTTGAGAGACTCTATTATTAAAGAAGTAAAAGTTTTTATCAAAGAATATGGTAAAAAGAAGGGGTATGACTATGTTTATGGAACAGGTGATGCCGCTACAATTTTATATGCTAAAGACAGTTATAATATTACGAAAGACGTTTTAAAAGAGCTGAATGACAATTATAAAGCATCTGATAATAAATCGGAAAAAACAGAAGATAAAAAATAACATCAAGTCCTGAGCAATCAGGACTTTTTTATTTCTAATGGTTTCTCTATATTTGTTTTTTAAATTTACGCCACATGGAACCATTATCAGCCGCCGCACATTACACCCTGCGATTTATTAATCAAACGAATAAATCGATCTTTCTCACCGGTAAAGCAGGAACCGGAAAAACCACACTTCTTAAAGAAATTATTGCTACAACACACAAAAATACAGTGGTTGTTGCGCCTACTGGCATAGCCGCCTTAAACGCAAATGGCGTTACAATTCATTCGATGTTTCAGCTGCCTTTTGCTGCTTTTATCCCCGATAATAAGCAACTTCCGCATTTTTCAGATACTGTAAAATTTGAGAATCGCGATTCGTTAGGCCGTCATTTTAAGATGAACAATGTAAAACGTTCCGTAATTCGAAATATGGAATTGTTGATTATTGATGAAGTTTCAATGCTTCGCGCCGATGTATTAGATGCCATTGACTTTATGATGCGAAAAGTACGAAGAAACGAACGGCCTTTTGGCGGAACACAAGTGCTTTTTATAGGCGATTTACTACAATTGCCACCCGTCGTAAAAAATGAAGAGTGGGAAATGCTAAAGAAGTATTACCGAGGAATGTTCTTTTTCCATTCGCATATTATGCAACAATATCCGCCATTGTATATTGAATTGGATAAGATTTTCCGTCAAACGGATTCAGAATTTATTGCTGTTTTAAACAATTTAAGACTTAATAAAATTACTTCCGATGATGTGCAACTTCTTAATCAGTTTGTGCAGCCAAAATTTGATCTTAAAAGTAATAAAGGATACATTATACTTACTACGCATAACGCTAAAGCAGATACTATAAACGCTCAGTCATTACAAGATTTAGAAGGGAAACAATTCACCTATTTACCTGAAATTACGGATGATTTTCCCGAAAAAATATTTCCATTAGACGAGCAATTACAATTAAAAGTTGGCGCTCAAGTCATGTTTGTTAAAAATGATTTGAATTTTGAAAAGCAGTTTTACAATGGTAAAATGGGCGTAATCAAATCGTTAACAGAAAAGGAAATTTTTGTTCATTTTCCTGAAGAAAACAAGACCATCGAAGTAGAACGATACGAATGGCAAAACATTCGATATAAAGTCAATGAAAACACTAAAGAAATCGAAGAAGAAATCATCGGAACTTTTGTCCATTATCCTATTAAATTAGCATGGGCGATTACGGTGCACAAAAGCCAAGGCCTAACATTTGACAAAGCAGCACTCGATGTGTCGCAAGTTTTCGCGCCCGGTCAAGCCTATGTTGCTCTTTCGCGTTTACGTTCGTTAAAAGGACTAATTTTGCTTTCTCCGTTGCAAATGAACGGAATTTCTAGCGATGCAGAAGTGCTCAATTATGCAGAAAACAAAGCTTCTGAAGAAATCTTACAACATTCATTGGCCAAAGAAACACAAGTTTTTTGGTTAAATACGCTTATTAATGCATTCGATTTCAAAGAGTTAGTACAAGAATGGCGCAATCATTTGTTTAGTTATAATACCGAAGCGCCAAAATCTCCAAAAACAAAGCATAACGATTGGGCAAAAAATCAGAATGATAAAATTGCTGAAATTTTAGAACCATCTGGAAAATTTATGTCACAATTACATACTATTTTTTCTGATGAAAATCTCGATATAAACTTTGTAAAAGAGCGATGCGATGCAGCTTATCAGTATTTTTTTAAAACATTAGATTGCGTTGCCGAAGAATTACTGTTAAAGATTGAAGAAGTAAAACGCATCAAAAAAGTAAAGGCTTTTTATGATGAATTATTGGTGTTAGAAGAACTTCAAATCAAATCGATTTTACAACTTAAAAAGACAAAATTACTCACAAATATCATCGTCGAAGGAAAGGAAATTTCAAAGAAAAATTTAATTTCGGAAGACATGAATACGTATAAATTAAATAAGTTAGTAGTTGTGGCTGAACGTTTTAGAATTTCTCATGCCGCTTTAGTGGAAGATGACGAAGAGGTTTCCTATTACACCGATTCGAAGAAGAAAAAAATAAAAGAGCCGAAAAAATCTACCTACGAAGACACCTTGGAATTGTGGAAACAAAACTTATCTATTTATGAAATTGCAAAACAACGAAAGCTAACACCACAAACGATTTACAACCATTTCGCAAAGTTAATTCAAATGGAAATCGTGCAACTTTCAGACATTTTACCTGAAGATAAAATTTCAGATTTAAGAGCGGCTTTTAAAGCTTTTAAAGGTGAAAGTTTAGGTGATTTAAAGGAAATTCACGGGGATAAATTTTCTTGGGACGAGTTAAAATTGTATAAAGCGAGTTTAAACAATTAACTCAATAAAAATACCGCTAAAACAGCCGGAATAAAGTATATCACAATAGTTCTTGCACCATCATAATCTTTGGCTAAACGTTGTCCAAAAAGTAACAATAGTAACGTAACACACGAAACGATTGCGCCATAATATCCCAACCCTTTTGTAACGGGTTGTTGCACAAAAAGCTGAATGATTCCAGAAACGCATAAAACACCAGCAACAATTTCTAAAAGAAGGACAATCATTAACGCTTGTGGAACTTGTTTGGCTAAAATGGTAGTTGCAAAATGACTTTTTAGCCATTCAACGTTTCCTTTCCAGTCTTTAATTTTATCATAACCAGACTGTAAAAAAGTAATTGCTAATAAGGCCAAGACTAAAATAGGCGCAGCATCTGTCATAATTAAGTGTTTTTATGAATTAATCGAGTTAATTTTATAGATAAATCAGTTAAAATAATTTTACTATTTCCATTTCTTTCAATGTGGTAAATAGCATCTTCTAATTCTTTGTAAATATCGTTAATATTTGCACCATTTACAAACGGAGCAAATTTTTCCAATTCAAATTTTGGCACGTTTGTTTCCAAGAAAACCAAATCGTTTGCCTGATAATTAAGCAACAAAGCTTGTCTAAAGAAGTGTATGCAATAGTATAAAAATTGTTTTTGCGTTTCTCTTCCGGTAGTAGCAATATTTTCACTCCAAGCAATTAAATCGTTAATGGCAGCGGCATTTCCTTTTGCTCTAAAAGCGCTTCTCACCCACTCTACAAACCATTCGTCAAACGGAAATTCATCGTCTTCTTTTCTAAGAATATGCAATGCTTTATTGTAATTTCCTTCGCTTTGATGTGCAATTTTTTTAGCCACTTGTGGATCGCAATTTTCACGAGAAACTAATGCTTCAGCAATAACACTTTCGCTTAAGCCAATAAAATCAATTACTTGACAACGCGATAAAATCGTTTGCAACATATCGCTAGTGTTTTCAGAAATTAATATAAAAACCGTTTTAGCAGGCGGTTCTTCGAGTAATTTTAGCAATTTATTTGCCGATGGACCATTCATTTTATCGGCCATCCAAATTATCATCACTTTGTACCCACCTTCGTAGGCCTTTAAAGCTAATTTTTTATTGATTTCTGTAGCTTCATCAACACTAATTAATCCTTGTTTATTTTGAATGCCTAAATTTCGTAACCAATCAAATAAACTTCCATAGGGTGACTCGGTTAAAAATTGGCGCCATTCAACCATAAAATGATCGCTTACGGGGTGACTTTTTACATCATCAGTAGTAGCAACCGGAAACACAAAGTGTAAATCGGGATGTGAAAAATGTTCAAATTTTAGATTACAAACGGTGTTATCGCCACTATTTTCGCCACCAACATTGCCACACAAAATATATTGCGCATAGGCAATAGCCATTGGTAACGTGCCAGAACCCTCGGGACCCACAAACAATTGAGCATGCGGAATTCTTCCTGCCTCAGCACTTTTTGTGAGATGGTTTTTAATGTGGTCTTGACCTAAAATTTCCTTAAAAAGCATACAACAAACCTAATCAAAATTTCCTGAATTGTAAACGAATCCATATAAAAAATCAAAATAGGAAAGTTTTAAAAAATTACTAAATATCATTATTCGTACAAAGATTTAGAATACAATAAATTATATTTGCATTCTTCGAAACAATAAAACCAATAAAATGAAAACACTTAACGACTTCAATTTCAATAACAAAAAAGCTATTATTAGAGTAGATTTTAATGTTCCTTTAGACGAAAATTTTAAAGTAACCGATGCCACTCGAATTGAAGCTGCAAAACCTACCATTGATAAAATATTGAAAGACGGGGGAAGTGTTATTTTAATGAGTCACTTGGGAAGACCAAAAGGTGTTGAATCTAACTATTCGTTGCAACACATTGTTGCTAAAACCGAAGAAATTATGGGCCAAAAAGTTCATTTTGCTTCAGATTGTATTGGTGAAACGGCAGAAACTGCTGCTAAAAACTTGCAGCCTGGCGAAATTTTATTGTTAGAAAACTTGCGTTTTTATCCTGAAGAAGAAAAGGGTGATGTAGCATTTTCAAAAAAATTAGCTGCGTTAGGCGATATTTATGTCAATGATGCTTTTGGAACAGCGCATAGAGCTCATGCTTCCACAACAATTATTGCTCAATTTTTTCAAGGTGCAAAATGTTTTGGTTATTTATTAGCTAAAGAAATTGAAAGCATTGAAAAAGTATTAAAAAATTCAGAAAAACCAGTAGTTGCTATTTTAGGAGGTAGTAAAGTTTCTTCAAAAATAACGGTAATTGAAAATATTTTAGACAAAGTAAACCACATGATTATTGGTGGCGGAATGACCTTTACGTTTGTAAAAGCTTTAGGCGGAAAGATTGGTGATTCTATTTGTGAAGATGATAAATTAGATTTGGCCATCGAAATTTTAAAACAAGCCAAAGCAAAAGGCGTTCAAATTCATATTCCAGTTGATGTTGTGGCAGCCGATGCCTTTTCTAATAACGCAAACACGCAAATAGTAGATGTAAATCACATTCCTGATGGTTGGCAAGGATTAGATGCCGGGCCAAAATCATTAGCTATTTTTAGACGTATTATTTTAGATTCAAAAACGATACTTTGGAACGGACCATTAGGTGTTTTTGAAATGGATAATTTTTCAAAAGGAACAATTGCTTTAGGCGAATATATTGCAGAATCTACTGCAAATGGCGCTTTTTCGTTAGTTGGTGGAGGTGACAGTGTTTCCGCAGTGAAGCAATTTGGGTTGGAGCCAAAAATGAGTTATGTGTCAACAGGCGGAGGCGCAATGTTAGAAATGTTAGAAGGTAGAACGTTGCCAGGAATTGCCGCAATTTTAGAATAATAACAATAAAATCCTGATAATTAAGTTATTAGTTTTATCGCCCCAAAAACAAAACAATAATGAAAAAATCAATCCTACAGGTTATGTTGTTGCTCTCGCTTTACAGCTTTGGGCAAGAACATGCAGAAAGAGAAATAAATATACAATTACCTAAAGTTTCTTACCTAGATTCGTTAAAGGCTACTTTCATTAATCATAGTACGAGTAATTGTATCGATGAACGATGGGTGGCAGAATTAGCTAATGTTGAGTTGTCTGAAAATATGTTTTCGGATATTACAGAGATTAATTATGATACCGAAGTTAGCTATAGTTTGTCTTCTGAAGTGGTCAAGAAACGATTAGCAAAATTAGATGCCAGATCGCCTTTTAATATCGAATATAATCCGGCATTAGAGAACACCATAAAAGCCTTTTTAAAGAACAGAACCAAAGCCTTCGAACGCTTAATGGCAATTTCTGAATTCTATTTTCCAATGTTTGAAGAACACTTGGCAAAATACAACATCCCAATGGAATTGAAGTATTTAGCTATTGTTGAATCGGCATTAAACCCTAGAGCAAAATCGAGAGTAGGCGCATCTGGTTTGTGGCAATTTATGTATCCTACCGGAAAACAGTATAATTTAGAAGTGAATTCCTATGTTGACGAACGCTATGATCCGTTAAAAGCAACCGAAGCGGCTTGTCAATATTTATCGAGTTTGTATGAAATTTTTGGCGATTGGAGTTTAGTCTTAGCGTCGTATAATGCTGGCCCGGGAAATGTTTCAAAAGCCATCCGAAGATCGGGCGGAAGCCAAAATTATTGGAATATTCGAAAAAACTTACCACGTGAAACCGCAAATTATGTTCCGGCATTTTTAGCCACGATGTACATTTATGAGTTTAGAAAAGAACACGGATTGCAACCTAAAAAAGCAACGTTAACGTATTTTGAAACCGATACCATCCAAATCAAAAGACAGATGTCGTTTAAGCAAATATCAGAATTATTAGATATTCCGGTACAACAATTAGAATTTTTAAATCCAATTTATAAGCTAAATGTCATTCCGTATGAACTAGAAAAACCACATTTTTTACGTTTACCGAAAAACAAAATGGGGCTATTCGTATCAAATGAAGATAAAGTATATGCTTATTTAGATTATTTAGAATCGCAGAAAGAGAAAACAAAAATTGAAATCAATCCTGCCGTTTCAAAAGACTCTTTGGCTTCAAATCAGCATGAAAAAGAGATTGGCTTAGAGATGACAGAAGGCAAAATACGTTTTTACACGGTTAAATCGGGTGATAACTTAATGAAAATCGCTCAAAAACAAGGGGTTCAACTTTCCGATTTAAAAAAATGGAATAACTTAAAATCGAATGCTATTTTTTCGGGTCAAAAATTAAAAATACAATCCAATTTAAAAGAAACCTCACAGCCAGAAACTCCAACCAAGAAATCGGAATTTTATACCGTTCAAAAAGGGGATACCTTATATATCATTTCAAAAAATCATCCCGGAGTCTCGGTAGAAGATTTAAAAAAATGGAACACAATTTGTGACGATGCCATTCAACCCGGAATGAAGTTAAAAATTAACGAGTAAAACCAAATTAATGATACGAAGCGGAACAATTGGCATACTTTTATTCCTTTTCTTTTCTTGTACTAACAAGAATGAATCGAGTGAAATAGCGTTCGGAAGTTCGTTCGGCGAAATTAATACGGTTTCAATTGTTGTCGATGATTATTTATGGAATGGCGAAATAGGAGACACCCTTAGAAAAAAATGGGCGGCACCGGTTGACGGACTTCCGCAAGAAGAACCGCTTTTTACCCTGAATCAATATCCTACAAAAGTATTTGAAGGAATGGTTAAAAAAAATAGGAATATTATTGTGGTTAAAAAAGGAACGAAGGAATCATTTATTCATAAAAAAAATCATTTTGCAAACCCACAACAGTTGTTTTATATTACTGCAACTTCAAACGAAGCCTTGGTAAAATTACTGGAGCAAAAATCGGCAGAAATTATAAAATCAATAAAAGAGTCTGAAATTATTGAAAATCAAAATCGCATTTTAAAAACACCAGTTTCTGACCAATTAATTCAAGAGAAATTTCAGGTTAAATTGGCGCTTCGATCGAATTATAAGTATGAATTAGTAGGTAAAAAATTTTTATGGATTCGGCGAGAATTAGCAACAGGATACAACAGTTTATTGCTCTATGAAGTTCCTATTTCCCAAATAGAAAAAAACAACACTATTGTCAACAATATTTTGCATGTTAGGGATTCTATCGGAAAAAAATTTATTCATGGATCGGTAGGAAAAACCTGGATGATTTCCGAAAAAGCGTACTCTCCGTATTTTTTACAAACCAAAATAGATCAAAAACAAGCTTTTGAAACCAAAGGCACTTGGCAACTTAAAAATGATTTTATGTCGGGTCCATTTATTAATTATGCCATTAAAGACACTAAGAACAATCGGTATTTAATTTTGGATGGTTTTACCTATAATCCATCAAAATCAAAGCGCGATTTAGTTTTTGAACTGGAAGCCATGATGAAGTCGGTGGTTTTTTTACCTTAATTACCCAACTATGGAAATTACATTTAAAATAAAGCGATTTAACGAACTTTCTTCAGCCGAACTCTATGAAGTATTACAATTTCGGTCAGAAGTGTTTGTAGTGGAGCAAAATTGCGTCTATCAAGACATTGATGGCAAAGACGAAAAGGCGCTGCATGTGTTAGGGTATTATCAAAATGAATTAACGGCTTATTCAAGATTGTTTGATGCTGGAAAATATTTTGAAGAAGCATCGATAGGAAGAGTTATTGTGCGTCAAAAATTTCGAAAATTCAATTTCGGACATGAATTGATGCGGGTTTCCATTGCTGCAATAGAAGAAAATTTTAATCAAACTGCCATTACTATTTCGGCCCAAGAATATTTAAAAAAATTTTATGAAAGCCATGGTTTTATCCAAACCAGCGAATCCTATTTAGAAGACGATATTCCGCATATTGAGATGAAGAAAAAGTAACTTATTTTTTTCCCGCCGGAACCTCATTTTTTAAAATCAACAATTCTACCCTCCTATCAAGTGCGCTGCCTTGTTTCAAAGATTGGGTGTTGCCATATCCTCTATAAGTCATACGCGAGTTACTAATGCCTTTTTTAAATAAATAATTAAAAACTCTTTTAGCTCTATTAACAGATAATTCCCTTTTTTTAGTCTCTCTATCTATGGCTTCTCTGTGATAAGTGGGCGTGCAACATACGTGTCCTTGTACTTCAAATTGTATGTTTTTGAATTTGAGTAATAATAGTGCAACTTTATCAAGCTCTTTTTTAGCTTGAACGGTCAATTGACTACTTCCGCGTTCAAAAAGTACTTTTTCTAAATATATGCGATCACCCGGAACTACATCTTTTTTTATAGTGCTATAAACCCCCGGAATTTTTAAATTTTCAATGGTAATAGATTTGTAGTTTACAACCACATCAACTCTTCGGTTTTTAGATCGGGCTTCTGGGATATCGGTTTGTAAATCTTCATCGAGCATTATGCGACCTTTTCCTTCAAGTGTAATGATAATTTTGCTTTTGATACCGCGTTCAATTAACTTGTTTTTTACGGTTGTGGCTCTATTGGTTGACAATACAAAGTTGTATTCGTCTTTTCCTCTATCGTCGCAATACCCATAAATTTGTATGGATTCGATTCGTGAAGTATCAATTTTTTGGACAAATGCTATGACACCTTCGGCTTGTTCTTCTTTTAAATTGAATTTATCAAACTCAAAAAAGATAGAATAGATTTCTTCTTCTTGAGCAAAACTAAGCCCAAAAGTGAAAAATGCCACTACAAATACTAACCATTTCATAGATTGATAATTAGTTTTAATTAGTTATTTTTTTAATATCGAAGCGTATTGAACCGAATTGTTTAACAGATTAATAGCTTGTTCAATTTCGGGATTGTTTTTAGTATAAAATAAATACAATCCTTCTCTATATTGATGTCTGATGATCAATTCTTCTTGCAATTGTTTTTTAATTTGCTCTTTGTTTTTATCAAGCTCTGCTTCCTGACTTTTCTCTAGCGCTACTTCTAATTGTTTGTATTCTGCTGCAATTTGACCCTCAATTTTTTCCTTTTTTGCGTTTTCTAAGACAGTTTTAAGCGCTTTATGGGTTTCGGTGTCAAGTGTAATTTTTTCTTGTTTTAAATACGATTTAAAGGCTAAAAAATCAGCATCAGATACGGTAGGAATACCATCAATCGTTGGATTTTTATAATACAACTGGGTTGCAAAATTAAAAATGGCATCGTTCTTCAAAAGAATATCGGTACTATTTGCTAATTTAGAGGAAGCAATTTCTACATCGGGCAAAACCCCACCACCATCATAAACCGTTCGCCCGGCTTTTGTTTTAAAGGCGTTAAATTCGTTTTGTGTTTTTTTAATTGCTTTACCGTTTTCATCTTTTTTTGAATAATCCAATGCCTGAATACATCTTCCAGAAGGCGTATAATATCTTGAAATAGTTACTTTTACTTGTGTGCCGTAGGATAAATCTAAAGGCCGTTGCACTAATCCTTTTCCAAAACTTCTACTACCTAAAACTACCCCACGGTCTAAATCTTGAATGGCTCCCGCAACAATTTCAGATGCCGAAGCACTTTTTCCGTCTACAATAACCGCTAATGGAATTTCTAAATCACTTGGTTCGTTTTTAGTGCGGTATTCAGAATTGTATTTTATGTTTTTTGATTTTGTAGTTACAATAAGTTCGTTTTTAGCGACAAAAAGATTGCAAATATTTACCGCTTCGTGTAATAATCCACCTGGATTTCCTCTTAAATCTAAAATAATTTTAGTAGCGCCTTGTTGTTTTAGGTCTAATAAGGCCGCTTTGGTTTCGGCACTCGCTTTTTCGTTAAATTTTGATAAAACAATATAGCCTGTTTTATCTTTCAAAAGCGCATAATAGGGAACCGCTTTAATTTCAACCTCATTTAAAATAATGGTTGCGTTTTGTTGCTTACCTTGTCTAATGTATTGAATTGTAACTTGAGTGTTTTTGGCACCTTTTAGCAATTGTGAAGCATCTTCTTTATATTCTTTTAAGCTTACGTCTCCTATTTGAGTAATTTCGTCACCCGCTTTTAAACCCGCTTTATCTGCCGGAAAACCTTTGTAAACTTCTTTTAGATATACTTTTCCGTCTTTTCGTTGCACCATAGCCCCGATGCCAGTATATTCGCCAGTATTGTTAATTTTAAACTTTAAAACGTCTTGTTCGTTAAAAAAAACAGTGTAGGGATCCAATTCCTTGAGCATGTTTTTGATGGCAATATCCATAAGTTCTCCGGCATTGGTTTCATCCACGTAGTTTTGATTTACGGTTTTGAAAACGCCTGTAAAAATTTCGATTTGTTTAGCAATTTCAAAAAAGTCATTTTTAAAACTTACCCCTATTAAAAGAAAGGACAAGGTTACTACGGGAATAATTATTTTCTTTTTGAAAAAACGCTTCATGAATTTAGCAATTGATTAATAGGTATACGAAAGTAACGATTATTATGGAAAAAGTAAACGGTTATGATGATTTACTTTGTTGTTTCAATGAATTTTTGAAAAAGCTGAATGGTTTTTTCTTCGATTTCTTGATAGGATAGACGCTCTTTTGTTTGATAAAAAAACATAAACGCATAAGGTTTTTCAAGATTATCGATTAAAAGATGTTTGTTTAAACGGTAGGTTTCGCGCAATACACGTTTGTAATAATTGCGATCAACCGCTTTTTTGAAATACTTTTTTGAAACCGAAACGCCCATTTTTATTAATTCAGCATTTTCTTCTTTATTTTCAACATATACTAAACGCAACGGAAATTTCGAAACCGAATTTCCGTCCGAAAAAAGCAAATCGATTATGGTTTTGCTCTTTAATTTTTCGTGTTTTGGATACGTGAACTGCATAAGGCAAAGGTATAAAAAAAGCCGACTTGTTGGAGTCGGCTTAAATGCTATTGTTTTTTCGGAAAAATATTATCTTCTTTATTTATATCGGCCATTTTATTTTCTGGATCAATAGTAATGGATTTAATAGTACTTATTGATTTTGGAATTTCAAATGTAAATGATGGATAAGCCCAATCCCAACCTTTTAAAACAGTTCCTTTGATTCCAGGGTATGGATTTTGTTTTTCCCATCGCATTAACGTGTTCGGAATGTAGAAAAATTCTTTAGTTCCGTCGGAATATTCGACAATAATATCTAGTGGCATTGGCATTCTGCCTTTTCTTTCTAAAACTACTTTTGTAGTAGAAGAATTCATTTCAGAAACTTCTTTAAAACCATAATCAATAGTGTTCGTAGTCAACGTCCAATCTAATAAATACCAATCTAAATTTGCACCAGAAACTTTTTCGGCCACACGTTTAATGTCGTTAGGTGTTGGGTGTGTAAATTTATAGTCGTTGTAATAGCGTTTGATGGTTTTGTTGAGGTTTTCTTCGCCAATAATATACCCTAATTGCACTAAAAAAACTTCTCCTTTGCTATAAGCCGAGATACCATAAGCCATATTCAATTCATAACGATCAGCATGGGTTGAAAGCGGTTGCTCTTTTCCAGATTTTGCTAAATAAATATAATTATTATAAGCGTCTTCATATGGAATTTCTGGTTTTTTTGGAGGTAACACTTTGTTCATGGCTAAGTTTGAAATATAGGAAGTAAATCCTTCATCCATCCATTCGTGTTTGGTTTCGTTAGTTGCCAAAACAAATTGGAACCAAGAATGCGCCATTTCGTGTGCAGTAACTCCTACTAAACTTCCAAAGGATCTGTTTCCGGTGATTAAGGTACACATACCATATTCCATTCCACCATCGCCACCTTGAATTACCGAGTATTGTTTGTACGGATATTGTCCTACATTTTCATTAAAAAAAGCTAACAATTCAGCGGTTTTGGGTTGCATTTTTTTCCAATTTTCCAAATTATCTTTTTTGTTTTTGTATAGGAAATGCAATTCTACATTGTTTGGACCCATCAACTTGTCGTGTATGAAATCATTATCGGCGCCCCAAGCAAAATCGTGTACATTAGGCGCATAAAAATGCCAAGTTAGTGTTTTGGTTTTCTTTGGATAGACAACCGTTATCCCTTCATCTTGATAACCATGACCTATTTCGTTTTTGTTTTGTAAATAGCCTGTTCCGCCAATTGTGTAGTTTTTATCAATTGTGATTTTTACGTCAAAATTTCCCCAAACGCCATGAAATTCACGAGCAATGTAAGGATTTGCGTGCCAACCTTCGAAATCATATTCGCATAATTTTGGATACCATTGCGTCATAGATAAAGCAACACCTTCTTCAGATATTCTTCCAGAACGACGAATTTGCAAAGGCACTTGACCTTCAAAATCTAATGAAAAGGTAGTTTTTTGTTTGGGTAATATGGCTTTCGCCAACGTTACTTCTAAAATAGTACCCGCTACTTTTGTGGTTGCTGCAACACCATCTTGTTTAAAATTGGCGATGTTTAAATAGCCTATTTCGTTTGGTTTTAAAGTACTAATTCTACTTTCTTTAGTTTCTTTTCCTTCTTTTTTAAAGGTTCTTACCATTCGTTTATCTGGATCAGAAATGGCTTGAAGTCTCGCGTCCATTTCGCTTCCAGGTTGAAACGCATTATTGAATAAATGATAATATACTTTATGTAAGGTATCGTTAGAATTATTGGTGTAAACAATTTCTTGTTTTCCGGTGTATTGGAACTTTTTCACATCCATATTCACCTCCATTTTATAGTCAACGTGTTGTTGCCAGTAGCCCGGATTTGGATTGTTTTGTGCTAGAGCGAAAATCGGAAATAAGCTTAATAAAAGTATTTTTTTCATATTCAATTTTTAAAAGAAATCCTACAAGGTGATTTAAGTCTTGTAGGAAAAATTTAGGTTAAAGAAAAGATGACATTATTTTTTAGCCATTTTTTTAGCTAAAAGTAACGCGTTATATGCATTTACCATTTTACCCGATTTTGAAGCCTCGGAAAAATTAGCTTTATGCTTGTCTTCTCCTAAAATAACCGTGTTTTTTAAAGGCATTCCACTTTCCATAATAACTTGTTTCACTTGAATTGCGGTTAAACTTGGATAGTAAGAACGTATTAAAGTAGCTACTCCTGCCACATTTGGAGACGCCATTGAAGTTCCTTGTAAGTATTCGTAAGTATTTAAGGGAGTTGTTGCATAAATTTCATCTCCTGGGGCATAAATATCTACGTTGTTTTTTCCATAATTTGAAAAATCAGCAACCATTTTGGTGCCATAACTTGGTGATAATGCTCCGATGATTAATACATTGTTAGCAAACTCTGGGCTTCCGTCATAAGTATCGTTTGGATATTTATTGGTCACATCTAAATCATACGATTCATTTCCTGCAGCAATAACTACTAAAACGTCTTTAGATTCAGCATATTTAATGGCATCAATAACCCATTCTTTATTTTGAGAAAAATACTTACCGAAAGAACCATTGATAACTTTAGCACCATTATCTACCGCATATCTTATTCCTAATGCGATATCTTTGTCGTATTCATCACCATCTGGAACAGCTCTTACAACTAATATTTCAGCATTATTAGTAACGCCATCACCGCCTTTATTGTTTCCTCTAACTTGCGCTACAATTCCTGCTACGTGCGTTCCGTGTTTAGCGGCTTTTGGATCTGGACCAAAAACATTATTATTTCCGTATTTCGTATCTTTTAAATCGTTTGGATTATCTCCAACAATAGAACGCCCGTCGTATTCAACATTTAAGTTGTAGTTGATTTGTCCGTAAACATAGTCTTTAAACTCTTCAATTTCTGCATCAAACTTCTCTTTGGTTGTATTGCTTAAAATTTGAGTAAACATTGCTTTTGCTTGTTTAACTCCTGAATCATCAGATTTTATCGCTTTAATATCCTCTATAGTAAAAACATCTTTTTTCAAGTGATTCTTGATGGTTTTTTCAGCATTTAAGATGAAGTCTAATTGTTGTTTTTGACCTTGAATCCCTTTTAGTTCATCTGCTAATTTTTCTTTCGCTTTTTCATAATCGGGAGTGCTTGGTCCTTTTTTAACAATACGCGTCATTTCAAGTTGTTCGTGCACTGCGTTTCCAAGGAAATTCCATCCGTGGATATCGTCAATATAACCGTTTTTATCATCGTCAATCCCGTTACCAGCAATCTCTTTTGGATTGGTCCAAATTACCGCTTTTAAATCTTCGTGGTTAATATCCACACCAGAATCTACGATACCTACAATTACTTTTTTACCTTTTTTACCTTTGATTATTTCTTTGTAGGCTTTATCTACACTCATTCCTGGCACGGTGTCATTTACTAAATCCAAATGACTCCAACGTTTTAAATCGTTTTCGGCAACAGGAGTTGTTTTTAAGGGTAATTTATCAATATTTTCAACAGGTGTTGATATCATTTTTTGTGATCCACAGCTTGCTAAAATAAATCCTAAAGCCAAGCTTAAATAAAGCGGTCTAACAATTTTTTTCATCTTCTTTGATTAATTAATTTCATTTATTGGACTGATTTGATTTGTTTTTGTTACAGTTTTTTAAATTTTAAAAGTGTTAGAAAAGGTCTTCACATTTGAAAACTTCTTTTAACCGAACTCCTTTTTCGGTCTGTTCAACAGTGATAATTTGATTATGAGCGTCGTGTTCTAGAAACAAATAATAATTGTTTTCTGCTGCTGCGTTCATAAATTTTGTTTTTTCGTCTAAAGTTAGCAACGGTCTGGTATCATAACCCATTACATAAGGAATAGGAATATGCCCCGCGGTTGCTAATAAATCACCACAAAAAACAATTGTTTTCCCATTATAATCAATATGCGGAATCATTTGTTTTTCGGTATGACCATCGGCAAAGAAAATGCCAAAACCTAATTCAGATTCTTGTAAAAAATCACCTTCTGGTCGTTTGATAAAATTGAGTTGCCCACTTTCTTGCATCGGAATGATGTTTTCATGTAAAAACGATGCTTTTTCTCTAGAGTTTGGCTTTGTAGCCCATTCCCAATGATTGTCATTCGTCCAAAATTTTGCATTTTTAAACGCTACTTCATAGCCCGTTTTGGATGCGTTCCAGTTGACACTTCCACCACAATGGTCAAAATGCAAATGTGTCATAAAGACATCGGTAACCTCATCGCGATGAAAACCCGCATTTTTTAGTGATTTATCTAACGAATGATCGCCCCAAAGCGAATAATATCCAAAAAACTTATCCGATTGTTTGTTGCCCATTCCGGTATCTATCAAAATTAAACGATTTTCGTCTTCAATTAATAAACAACGAGCTGCAATATCAATTAAGTTGTTTTCATCGGCCGGATTGGTTTTATTCCAAATGGTTTTTGGCACAACACCAAACATAGCACCTCCATCAAGTTTAAAATTTCCAGCTTCAATAGCATGCAATTTCATGATTTGTTATTTTGTGCCAAAATACAAAAAATACTATAAATGGAAACTATGCTAACATAAGTTATAAAAATGTTAGCAAATCTTGTAAAAAGTAATTAATGGATTATCTTTGTCGTTAATTTAGACAAAATCAAAATAAGCTATGAAATGAGCATGAGAAACAATTGAATTTAAAAACAAATTTTTCAATGCGAATTACATAACACTAATAAAACATAAATACTAACGACGTTATGATTAAAGTTTCTGACACAGCAAGTAAAAAAATCGTTGCGATGATGCAAGATGATGGTTTTGACGCGGACAAAGATTACGTGAGAGTAGGCGTAAAAAGTGGCGGTTGCTCGGGGTTGTCTTATGAATTAAAGTTTGACAAAGAACTAACCGAGAACGATAAAGTTTTTGAAGATAACAACATAAAAATTGCCGTTGAAAAAAAGAGTTTCCTTTATTTAGCAGGAACCATTTTAGAATTTTCGGGCGGTTTAAACGGAAAAGGATTTGTTTTTAACAATCCTAATGCACAAAGGACATGTGGGTGTGGAGAGAGTTTCTCGCTGTAAGCCTCCCCAACCCCTCCAAAGGAGGGGCTCCAATAGTTTTGTTAATACAAAGTAATATAAAAATATAAAATAATTGAAATCCTATTTACCCCTAATAGGAGTTCCCCCTTCGGGGGCTAGGGGGCTAATATGAGTAAATATACTGAGGACGACTTAAAAGTTGAATTAGAAAATAAAGAATACGAATACGGATTCTATACCGAATTGGACTCGGAAACGTTTCCTATTGGGTTAAATGAAGACATTGTTCGGGCGATATCTAAGAAAAAAGACGAGCCCGAATGGATGACCGAATGGCGTCTAGAAGCGTTCAGAGCTTGGTTAGAAATGATTGAACCCGAATGGGCAAACGTACATTATGAAAAACCAGATTTTCAAGCGATTTCGTATTATTCGGCACCTAAAAAAGCCGATCCGAATAAAAAATTAGAAGACGTTGACCCGGAACTCTTAGCGATGTACAAAAAGCTAGGAATTTCGGTTGACGAACAAAAGAAAATGAATAATGTGGCGATTGATATCGTGGTAGATTCAGTTTCTGTGGCAACGACTTTTAAGAAAACATTAAACGAAAAAGGCATTATTTTTTGTTCAATTTCGGAGGCCATTAAAGAACATCCCGAATTAGTGCGAAAATATTTAGGCACCATTGTTCCGCAGAAAGATAATTTTTATGCGGCTTTAAACTCGGCTGTTTTTTCTGACGGAAGTTTCTGTTATATTCCAAAAGGCGTTCGTTGTCCAATGGAATTATCAACGTATTTCCGAATCAATCAAGGCGGAACGGGTCAGTTTGAAAGAACGTTACTAATTGCCGATGAAGGCAGTTATGTTTCGTATTTAGAAGGTTGTACGGCACCAAGTAGAGATGAAAATCAATTGCATGCCGCTGTTGTAGAATTAATTGCGATGGACAATGCCGAAATCAAATATTCAACCGTTCAAAACTGGTATCCTGGAAACAAAGAAGGCAAAGGAGGAGTTTATAACTTCGTTACCAAAAGAGGTTTCTGTGAGAAAAACGCTAAAATTTCTTGGACACAAGTAGAAACAGGTTCGGCTGTAACGTGGAAATATCCATCGGTTGTGTTGAAAGGCGATAATTCAATTGGCGAATTTTACTCCATTGCAGTAACCAACAATTATCAACAAGCCGATACCGGAACGAAGATGATTCATTTGGGTAAAAATACCAAATCGACGATTATCTCTAAAGGTATTTCAGCAGGTAAATCACAAAATAGTTATAGAGGATTAGTCCAAATAGCAGCAAGGGCCGAAAATGCGCGTAACTTCTCACAATGTGATTCGCTTTTAATGGGAAATAATTGTGGCGCACATACGTTTCCGTATATCGAAAGCAAAAATGCTTCGGCAAAAATTGAACACGAAGCTACGACTTCAAAAATTGGAGAAGATCAAGTGTTTTATTGTAACCAACGCGGTATTCCAACCGAAAAAGCAATTGCCTTAATCGTAAACGGATTCAGCAAAGAAGTATTGAATAAATTACCCATGGAATTTGCCGTAGAAGCACAAAAATTATTGGAAATTTCGTTAGAAGGTTCAGTAGGATAATCAATCAAAAATTAGAATAAATAACACATTTACAAGATGTTACAGATAAAAAACTTACACGCTTCGGTAGAAGACAAAGAAATATTAAAAGGAATCAACCTTGAAATTAAAGCAGGAGAAGTACATGCGATTATGGGACCAAATGGTGCCGGAAAATCGACATTATCTTCTATTATAGCTGGAAATGAAAATTACGAAGTTTCTGAAGGAGAAATCTTTTTAGACGGAGAAGAAATTTCAGAATTAGCGCCAGAAGAAAGAGCTCACAAAGGCGTTTTCTTATCGTTTCAATATCCTGTAGAAATTCCAGGGGTTTCGGTGACGAATTTCATCAAAACGGCAATCAACGAAAAACGTAAGGCAAACAAGCAAGACGAAATGCCGGCGAATGAAATGCTGAAATTAATTCGTGAAAAAGCAGAATTATTAGAAATGGACCGAAAATTCTTATCGCGTTCTTTAAACGAAGGGTTTTCAGGTGGTGAAAAGAAACGTAATGAAATTTTCCAAATGGCAATGTTGGAACCAAAAATCGCTATTTTGGACGAAACCGATTCAGGTTTAGATATCGATGCGTTGCGAATTGTGGCTAACGGAGTGAATAAATTGAAAAACGAAAACAACGCGGTGTTAGTCATTACGCACTACCAACGTTTGTTAGATTATATCGTTCCTGATTTAGTTCACGTATTAATGGACGGAAAAATCGTGAAAACAGGCGGAGCAGATTTAGCATTAGAGTTGGAAGAAAAAGGTTACGATTGGATTAAACAAGAACAAGAAGCATAATATGGAGTTGAAAGATAAATTATTAGCTTCCTTTATGGCCTTTGAAGAAAAAATCAAGGACAATGAAGATTTACATGAAGTTCGAAATCAAGCCATAAAAAATTTCGAAAACAAAGGTTTCCCTACAAAAAAAGAGGAAGCTTGGAAATACACGTCGTTAAATGCGATTTTGAAAAATGATTTTTCGGTTTTCCCAAAGAAAGATAATGCTATCGAATTTAAAGATGTAAAAAAGTATTTCTTACACGAAATTGACACCTATAAAGTGGTTTTCATTGACGGAATTTTCAGTTCGTTTTTGTCGTCTACTACACACGATGGTTTAGATGTTTGTTTGATGTCTTCGGCATTGACCAAACCAAAATATAAAATGGCAATTGATAGTTATTTCAATCAAATTGCTAATAAAGAAGATAGTTTAACGTCTTTAAACACGGCTTTTTCATTGGAAGGCGCTTATATCAACATTCCGAAAAGTAAAGTAGTAGAAAAACCGATTGAAATTATTTATTTTTCTACAGGAACCGAAGCGGCTTTAATGGTGCAACCTCGAAATTTGGTCATTGTAGGAGAAAACGCGCACGTGCAAATCGTAGAGCGTCACCAAAGTTTGAATTCAAATCCGGTTTTAACGAATTCGGTTACCGAAATTTTTGCTCAAAAACGCGCGATTGTGGATTATTACAAAGTACAAAACGATGTGCAAACTGCGAATTTAATTGACAACACTTATATTGCTCAAAAGCAAGAAAGTAGAGTAGCGGTGCATACGTTTTCATTTGGTGGAAACATTACCAGAAACAACTTGAATTTTTATCACCAAGGGGAACGAATCGATTCTACTTTGAAAGGAATTACTATTATTGGAGACAAACAACACGTAGATCATTATACGTTAGTGCAACATGCCACACCAAATTGCGAAAGCCACCAAAACTATAAAACAATTTTGCATGATAGTTCAACGGGTGTTTTCAACGGAAAAATTTTCGTAGAAAAAGAAGCACAAAAAACCGATGCGTTTCAACAAAATAATAACATTTTAATTGGCGATAAAGCAACGATTAACGCCAAACCACAATTGGAAATTTTTGCCGATGATGTAAAATGCTCGCACGGTTGTACGATTGGACAGTTAGATGAAAGTGCCATGTTCTATATGCAACAACGTGGTATTCCTAAAAAAGAAGCCAAAGCTTTGTTGATGTATGCATTTACTAGCGAAGTTACCAACAGTGTAAAAATACCAGAATTAAAAGCAAAAATTGCTCGCATTATCGCCGATAAATTAGGCGTAAATATGGGGTTTGATTTGTAAAAATAAATCTTAGAAAGATGTTAGATATCCAAAAAATAAGAGCCGATTTTCCGATACTTTCACAAAAAGTAAATGGGAAGCCATTGGTTTATTTTGATAACGGTGCTACTTCGCAAAAACCGCAAGTGGTCATCGATGCTATTTCTAACTATTACAGCGAAATAAACGCAAATATTCACCGCGGTGTACATACATTGAGTCAATTGGCTACCGATGCCTATGAAGCGTCGCGAAATACGATTCAAAATCACTTAAACGCCAAACACAACTACGAAATCATTTTTACTTCGGGAACGACTTTCGGAATTAACTTGGTGGCGAATGGTTTTGCAAGTCTTTTAAAATCAGGTGATGAGGTGATGGTTTCTGCCTTAGAACATCATAGCAATATTGTGCCTTGGCAATTTTTATGTGAACGAACAGGCGCAAAGTTGGTGGTTATCCCAATGAATGAAAAAGGAGAATTAATCCTTTCGGAATATGACAACTTACTTTCCGAAAAAACAAAAATTGTAGCAGTTAACCATATTTCTAATGCGTTAGGAACGGTTAATCCAATAGAATATATCACTACAAAAGCACATGGAGTAGGAGCAGCGGTTTTAATTGACGGTGCGCAAGCCACCCCGCATTTACGACCCGATGTGCAAGCGTTGGATTGTGATTTTTATGTGTTTTCGGGACATAAAGTTTGCGGACCAACGGGTGTTGGTATTTTATACGGAAAAGAAGAATGGTTGCGAAAATTGCCACCCTATCAAGGTGGAGGCGAAATGATTGCTGAGGTTTCGTTCGAAAAAACGACGTATGCCGATTTACCTCATAAATTTGAAGCAGGAACGCCAAACATCGAAGGTGGAATTGTTTTAGGAACCGCTATAGATTATATGAATGCCATTGGTTTTGATAACATTGCAGCTTACGAACACGAATTATTACTATACGGAACCAAAAGATTACAAGAAATCGAAGGGTTAAAAATCTTTGGAACGAGCGAAAACAAAGCTTCGGTCATTTCATTTAATATTGAAGGGATTCATCCATATGACATTGGCACAATTATAGATAAGTTAGGAATAGCAGTGAGAACTGGTCATCATTGTGCGCAACCTATTATGAATTTTTTCAATATTCCGGGGACTATAAGAGCAAGTTTTGCTTTTTACAACACTAAGGAAGAAATTGATATCTTTGTAGAAGCGGTTAAAAAAGCACAAATGATGTTGTCTTAAAAAGAAAATATATGAGAGTTTTATTAGGCATGATACTTCTGTTTTTTGTGGGTTGTAAACCGACTAAAAGCGACGTGAATAATCACCAAAACAAAGACATTCCGGTTATAAAATATGAGGCTAATGCTCGAAACTTGTTTTTAAATATCAAAATTGAAAATCAAGTGTTGTTTGTTTCTCGTTCACGAGACGCAAAAGATTATCAAGAGAAAATAACTATTTCCGATGCTGATTGGAAAGAAATTGTGATGATAACAAAAGCAGTAGATTTGGCGAAAGTGAAAGACTTAAAATGGCCCACAGAAAAACGATTTTATGATGGTGCGGCACACGCTAATGTTACGTTTGTTTCTAATGAAGTAGCATATGCAGCAAATGGATTTGATCACGGATTTCCACCTGTTGAAATAGAAAAATTGGTAAACAAAATTTTGAAATTGACCGAAAAATAACATGACAATACAAGACATACAACACGAAATTGTTGACGAGTTTTCTATGTTTGACGACTGGATGCAGCGCTATGAATACATCATTGAGTTGGGAAAAACACTTCCTTTAATTGATGAACAGTACAAAGTTGACGAAAATATCATCAAAGGTTGTCAATCAAAAGTATGGGTGCATGGCGAAGAACAAGATGGAAAAATTGTCTTCACAGCTGATAGCGATGCGATTTTAACCAAAGGGATTATTGCCATCTTAATTCGGGCGTTTTCAAATCAAACACCAGCGGCTATTTTAGAAGCAAATACTGATTTTATTGATGAAATTGGTTTAAAAGAACATTTATCGCCCACAAGAGCAAACGGATTGGTTTCAATGATTAAACAAATAAAAATGTATGCTTTAGCCTTTCAAGCGAAGCAATAATGAGTCTCAGTTTTCAGTCGCAGTTCGCAGTTTTATAATTGCTCTGAGACTGAAAACTGAGACCGAAAACTTAAAATTATGGAAGAATTTAACGATACAATCAATTTAGGCGAAGACGTAGTCAAAGTATTAAAAGGAATTTACGACCCAGAAATTCCGGTAGATATTTATGAATTAGGTTTAATCTACGATGTGATGATTAACGAAGACAATGATGTAAAAATTGTCATGACTTTAACATCACCAAATTGCCCTGTGGCTGAAACTTTGCCGCAAGAAGTGGAAGAAAAAGTAAAATCTATTGACGCTGTAAAATCGTGCGAAGTAGAAATTACATTTGATCCGCCATGGAGCAAAGATTTGATGAGCGAAGAAGCGAAGTTAGAATTGGGAATGTTGTAATGTTTGTTGTTAATGGTTTATTGTTCGTTAGCTAACAATAAACTATTAACTATTAACGATAAACAAAAATGGACGAAATAGTAAACAAAGTAGCGCAAAGTTCTTTGATGGTATTCGATTTAGAAGATTACTATCCAGATAACCATGTGGTAGAGGTTGATATTTCACAATGGTTAGTGGAGGGGTTTTTACTGAAAGAAGCTGATTTTAGAGCCCAATTAAAAGACACCGATTGGTCTAAGTACGAGGACAAATATGTAGCATTATATTGCGCTACAGATGCCATTTTACCCGCTTGGGCATTTGCTTTAGTTGCTGTTCATTTGGCGCCGTATGCCTTACACGTTATTCACGGCACAAAAGAGTTGGCCGTTATTGCATGGTATCAAGACATTTTAAACAAACTCGACTATACCGATTATTTTGACAAACCGGTAATTTTAAAAGGCTGTTCTAAAAAAGCCGTACCCAACCAAGTATATACCGTAGCCATACAAAAACTACAAAAAGTAGCCAAAAGCGTCATGTTTGGCGAGGCATGTTCGGCTGTGCCTTTGTATAAGCGAAAATAAACTATTTGCTATTTTTTACTCGTTTTCAACCGCGTCTTTATAATCGGGATACAAGAATTTATTGTATGGAAAACGAGTAATGTGAATTTCACGCACTGCTTCATAAACCTTTTCTCTAAATTCTTCAAAATTGGCTTTTTCGGTTGCCGAAATAAACAAAGTTTTGCTTTCGCCTAATTTACTCATCCAAGTTTGTTTCCACTCTTCCAAGGTGTAATGCTTGGTGCTTTTTTCAACACTTAAATCGTTTTCATCAAAATAAACCGATTGAAACGCATCAATTTTATTGAACACCATAATTGTGGGTTTGTCGGCACTTTTAATATCCTGTAAAATTTGATTTACCGAAGCAATGTGGTCTTCAAATTCGGGATGTGAAATATCTACCACATGAAGTAATAAATCGGCCTCTCTCACTTCATCTAAGGTGCTTTTAAACGATTCAACCAATTGTGTGGGAAGTTTTCTAATAAACCCTACGGTGTCGCTTAAAAGAAACGGTAAATTCTTAATTACGGTTTTTCTAACGGTTGTGTCAAGTGTCGCAAATAATTTATTTTCTACAAACACATCGCTTTTTCCTACGGCATTCATTAAGGTTGATTTGCCTACATTCGTATATCCCACTAAAGCAACACGAACCATAGCACCGCGATTACTACGTTGGGTAGCCATTTGTTTGTCGATTACTTTGATTTTATCTTTCAGTAACGAAATACGATCACGCACAATTCGACGGTCGGTTTCAATTTCGGTTTCACCAGGACCGCGCATCCCGATACCTCCTTTTTGACGTTCTAAGTGTGTCCACATTCCAGTTAAACGAGGTAGTAAATATTGACATTGGGCTAATTCAACTTGGGTTCTTGCATAAGAAGTTTCAGCCCGTTGTGCGAAGATATCTAAGATAAGATTGGTTCGGTCTAAGACTTTACAATCTAATTCTTTGGTAATATTTTTGGATTGTGATGGCGTTAATTCGTCATCAAAGATTACAGTTGTGATATCGTTGTCTTTGATGTAATATTTAATTTCTTCTAATTTACCCGTTCCTACAAATGTTTTAGGGTTGGGCTTATCCATTTTTTGTGAAAAACGTTTTACCACCGTTCCACCAGCAGTGAAGGTTAAAAACTCCAATTCGTCAAGATATTCGTTCAGTTTATCTTCACTTTGGTTTTGGGTTATTATTCCAACTATAATTGATTTTTCAAAGTCAATAACTTCTTTCTCTAACATAATCGTTCTTTAAGAATACAAAGGTACGAAATAGCAAGCATAAAAAAAGCGACTCAAATGAGCCGCTTTTGATGTATAAGAATTGCAATTAGTTAATTACAATATCATCTATTTGCATAGTTGTTGTAACACCACCAGAACCATTTCCTACATACTCAAAAACGAAGAAACCGTTTCCGGTTACACCCGCAGGAATATTGTAAGTTCCACTATTTGTAAAGTTTGTTGCATACCCAGAAGTAGATCCTGAAGCAATGGTAAAGTTTGACGTAATATCGACTAAGGTAGCCGTTGTTATTTGTGAACCGGGCACATAATTAGTTGTGTAATATACTTTTAATACATTACCATTATTGTATCCATCTTTAGTTTTGAAAGACAGGGTGTTTGCGCTAGTCATGTTAACAGGAACGATAAATAACGATCTGTTAGCTTCTGGGGTTCCTCCAAAAGAAGACATTTGGATATAAGTATTTCCACCAAAAACTTTTCTTTGCCAATATTTGCTACCAACAGCTGCATCATTGATGTATTTTGGGAATATTTGTTGATTGGTAGTGGTATAACTTGTAAACGGTTCATTCAAAGTAGCGTCATAAACAATTGCAGTTCCACCTAAAGGTGGAGAAGAATCAAATCTAGGATTAGTTAAATTAACATCATTTATTGTTCTAATCATTAATTGATAATCATTATTGTATTTTGTTAAAACACCTCTAATTTTACCACTTCCTGAAGGAATAGCATTCGCTGCAAAAGTAGCAAATTCACTCGCTCTCAATATTAGAGTATTCCCATTAGCATCTGCTATACTATGATTTGTTGCTGTCCAACTTGCTTCAGCGTTTAAACTTCGGTCAAAATATTTTTTTCCTAACGAGGGATCAGTAAATTGCACACCATCTAATTCAATTAGCATGTGTAAATTTTGATTATTTTTTGCTTGTGCAATGGTTAAGCGTTTAACAATGTTATTTTCATCAACTTTTGTACAACCACGTGTAATAATTTTTTTATACTCAACACCTGAAATCCTACCCACTTTGTCATCTGAGGTGTTTGCTGGCGTTTCATTATCATAATAAGAACCAATTTCTAATGAAGAAGTTAGTGAGTTATTATAAAAATATAATGAATCCATTTTAATAAAAACTTTTCTTCCTGGTTCATATCTATTATATAGGTTATAATCATCAATTGGAATTGTGAAACCTTTTAACCCATCAATAGAACTTAAGGATATAGTTTTATAAAAATTTCCACCTTCATCACTTGATGTCACATATGCTTCAATAATATCTTCAACAGCCGTATTAGAGTTTTGATACATTTGAAGAGATGAAGTTGATAATGTTGTAATATTTTGAACTGTTTTATTGGCAGTTAAGTCATTACATTCATTTGATAAATCTGGCACACCATAATCGTCCCCATTTACACAACTTGATAAAGTTGCTAAAATTAC
>CAISYO010000044.1 GCA_903889745.1 uncultured Bacteroidota bacterium
GGTCTGTCTTTTAGCTTATGCGACATCATATTAAGAGCAGCTGTATTGCATATGGCCTCCTCCATCCAAACAAGATAACTATATTTTTTATTAATATGAAAATAACTAGGCTTAGGCTTTGAAGGCCAATCACCGATAGGTCCAGAGTTACAGATAACATCCGCGGCAAGACTCATATCTTGAATCCATCCATGAGCGATTTCATGCCAGAACACCATCAGTGAAAATGCGGCAAGAAAGTTATTTTCTTGGCCATTTAGTTCCTTATTATCGGCACAAATCCTTCCGCATTCATGCAAAATCAGGCTTGCGTTAAAGTGAACTCCGTAAACGTGCTTTATATCAGTTGTTTTTAAAGAGTCTTGCGATGCGGGAACATACCAAGCTAAAAGATCTCGGACGGTGAAATCCCATGGAATATCAGAGTCATTTAGACGGTCGTTAATAATTGGTTTAGGTGAATCAAACCAAGGATCTATTTGTGGATTCTCAAGATCCCATTCTGGTTGGTTTAACTCTGGCTGGTGGTTTACATTTCGCCCAAAAATGGGCGATCCATTATGTTTAGGAAAGTCCGAGTGTGGGTAGAATTCCCTAAAACGTGAAATAATATATGCTTCATCAACGTTTTCACACCTTACGAACTCACTGATTTTTTTAGATATTTTAGATATATCGGCATAAGGGAGAGTAGTTTTGAAAACTTGGTATGAAAGGGCTAATAGTGGAAGCCTGGAAGATGAAATCATATATATTGATATTTTAACTAGTTGTTTTGTAGTATATAAATGATATAAATAATCTTTACACCTGGCTGATTTTAAAATTCAAAACCTTAGCTTCGGCAAGCTTTTTCCCCAAGCAGCACTCCCGAGTTTAAGCAAACGGTCACCATGAGGTTGAACGGACCGATGATAAGAGACGACTGAGTCGTTATAGGCCCCACCCGCATTGCTAATCCCCGTCCAGATGGTCTTAAAGTGCCTGGTTAACGCCGCCATAATGATGTTACGTTGGGTGCTGTAGAATAAAATCCTAAAATATGTTCCATCCGCTTTTCACGTGGTATCGCTCGACGCAGCTCGGCTCCAGCCGAGACTAAACGTTTCCTTAATACAGCAGACAGAAATGAACCATATCGCGCAATAGAGTACTCTATTTCAGACAATATATATAATATAAAATCAATATCATCATGAAATATCGGATCTGCTGAGTCGCATAACATATCAATACGATCGATTAAGATTGGACTTAGGCCCGAGATAGGCACAAGAGCACCTTCTTTATCAACTCGAGTGAATTTAGCGAGCACCTGCAAAGCAGGATGCTTAAGCACAGCTTCAAAAATATCGTTGATAGACGATTTAGCAGCATCGTCAGATGAATCAGTGATCGTTATAGTAATATAGAAATCAAAATCATGATTTTTTTTAACACGGCGTGAAGCCGGCATAATTTCATAGTCACAAACGTCTATAATTATTGGAGAAGATATAAATTCGTCTACTATATTACCCAAGTCTTCAGGCAGTGACAACTTAACCTTATCTCGATTTGAGCCGAAAATTTGTCTCCGAATTTCCTCGCCAATATCTTCCCAATCTAACCCTCCTGAAGCCACTTTTTGTGCCTTTAGAAGTTCATGGAGTTGCTCAGCAACCACAAAATCCGCTCCAAAAGTTGCGCTATAATGAACAACGCTAGTATCCATAACATCGCCATACATTTTAGCTTCAATTAAAGGGATATGATCCTGGCCAAAATATAAATCCACAATTGGATTTTTTTCGGATTTTTCACCCTTAGATTCATCGTAAAAACTCCAACTAACGCCTAAAATTGCTAAATGATTAGTGCAACACTTATCATCCATAAACTCATAATAAAATTCTTCCGCGCCTAGCATTATACCTGCTTGTAAAGCAGCCTCAGCGGAGAGATTTGAGGGATAAGTAATCTGCGCGACTTTATATTTATAATAATTAAAATTTGCTCGGACTAAGATGGTTTTTTGAGTCACACCTAGTTTTGTTTTTTCGATACAATTATTCATCTCTAGGTCAAGCCGGTACATAAAATGATACGTACCGGCAAGCGCAGCCTGTCGCAATTTATGCGGTGCTACAGGCAAAGAACTCCACAAGTTCTGCAGATCTTGTTGCAAAGTTGATCCCAATGCTTCGCCATAAATAGCCAAATAGAATTCGACAGACTCCAGGCAGTCGATAGCCGCCAACTCCACGTTTTTATCCTCAAAAAAATCAGTGTAATTTGTGGGAATTAACTTAAATTTATTTTTGCAGGACTTGACCCAATTTTCTATATACTCACGATAAAAAAAGCCGACTCCATCGGTCTTAATATAGATATTACCTTTTCCAAAAATCGAATAAAGAGTCGCAGGGGTTTCCGATGAACTTTTTTTTGATAATGGGTATTCCGCTAAATGTTTCTCTACTAAATCCTGGATTTTTTCGTCTGTTATGGGCTGCCCTTCGAACAAAGAATCAGTGCGAAAACTGGCCTCAATTATGATAGCAAGCGGAGTTTCCTCAAGTTGACAGGCTCCGAATGATATATCTATAATAATTTGGCTTGGAATTTCATAACCGACTTTATCTTCTTCAATTTGAAGCAATGCTCCTATTGGTTTCTCTAATCGCTGCGCGAGTACATTCTTAAGTTTAAATTTGAACTCCGCGAAAGCACTAATTGCCCAAACATTTTCGTCCGGCTGATCCATTTCAGCTCGAGTGTTGAGCGCCTTACGGAGTGCCGAAAAGCAAGAATAATTGGATACAGGCATCGCTATGCTTACGCTGCGGATATTCTTTTGTCTGGGCACTAAATCGCTAGAATAACCCTCCAAATTTTCACTATCGTATAAGCAAACGTCTTTTGCCTTTGGTTTATAATTTTTTAAAAATTCATATTCTACATCCAATAGTGCTAAATAAGGCCATCCCTCACCACTCAAGTCGTCGTGAATGATAAAATCGCACCCCAATACGATGCCGGCTTGTAAAGCGTGTTCTACGCTCAAATCGGCCGGATAGCGTATACGAGACCACTTATACTCGGAATAGCCCTCGTGAGGACTTTTAACAACTGTTTCTTTAGTTTCATCTTTGCTTAGATAGCGATTTTTCATATTCATAACATTATAGACACTATTTAAATTTTATAAATTATTTCACTTTAATGCTTTTACCCGCTAAAAAATTTCCACTATTGAATTAAGGTAGAAGTATCGAGGCCGCAGTAAGTGCTTAAACGAGGCTTTGGCAGGAATAAGTAATCTTTATACGTTTCGGATTTTCAAATCCAATACTTTACCTTCTGCTAGCTCCTTCCCCCCTGACCCAATGCCGAGTTTAACCAATCGTTCACCCTGAGGCCGAACGGACCGATCATAAGAGCCGACTGCGTCGTTATAGGCCTCA
>CAISYO010000045.1 GCA_903889745.1 uncultured Bacteroidota bacterium
AACATGAAAGATATTTTTTCTACATATTCAACATCAAAAAAAATTTTTCATCCCATTTAATTGAATTTCGTCCATTAACTTGTGCCCAGCCTGTTATTCCTGGCTTTACATTTTGTCTTTTGATTTGATGACAATTATACCTCGAAATGTATTGCATCATTAATGGTCTTGGTCCAATTAAACTCATTTCTCCTTTTATAACATTTATTAATTGTAATAATTCGTCGATTGAAGTTGATCTTATCAGCTTGCCAATTTTTGTTAATCTTTCATCATCAGGCAAAGGTTGCCCATTTTTGAAGAAAGAATCACGCATTGTTTTAAATTTTATAATATTAAAAGGTTTGCAATTTAAACCTGGCCTTTGTTGCATAAATAAAACCAATCCATGATTTGTAAAAAATAATAAAATTGCAGTAATTATTATAATTGGGGAAAGGATAATTAATAAAAATACGGCTATTAAAAAATCAAAAAAAGGTTTTATAAAATTTTTATACATTTTGTTACATAAGTTTAACAAAAATAGAATCTAGGCAATGGAAAATTCTTTCAAATTCTTCTTCTACTAAATTTGAACCACTTGGTAAACAAAGTCCATGCTCAAATAATGTATCTGAAATGCCATTTAAATAGGCTTTGGCATTTGAAAAAATGGGTTGTTGATGCATTGGCTTCCATAATGGTCTAGTCTCAATATTTTGATCTTCCATTGCTAATCGTATTTTTTCTCTAGTTACTCCTTTGTTATCTTTAGGGTTAACTAAAATACAGGTTAGCCATCTATTTGAAAAATATCCAGCAGGCTCTAGTTGAAACTTAATTTTGAAACCACTTTTATTTAAGTTAGAGAAATATGAAAGGTAACGACTATAATTAGCTCTTCTTGCTTCCACACGATTACTCAATACTTCTAATTGACCTCTTCCAATTCCTGCTAAAACATTTGACATTCTATAATTATAGCCAATGTGTGAATGTTGATAATGAGGAGCTGTATCTCTAGCCTGGGTGGCAAGAAAACGGGCTTTTTCAATCATATCAAGATTATTAGATAACAAAGCACCTCCACCAGAAGTTGTAATTATCTTATTACCATTGAAACTCAACACACCGAACTCACCAAAACTGCCACAAGGTTTGCCATCAATATTAGAACCTAAAGCTTCCGCAGCATCTTCGATTATTGGAATATTATACTCATAGGCAATTTTTGTTATTTCTTTCATTTTGGCTGGCATACCATATAGGTGAACAGGTATAATGGCCTTAGGTAGTTTACCATTTTTTTTTGCTTCAATCAACCCAGTTTTTAATAAATCTGGATCCATGTTCCATGTATCAGCTTCAGAGTCAATAAAAACAGGATTTGCACCTTGGTAAGCAATAGGGTTAGCAGAAGCAGAAAAGGTAATTGATTGACAGAAAACATCATCACCAGCTTTTACACCTAATAGTATTAAAGCTAAATGAAGTGCAGATGTACCTGATGACAATGCTGCAGCATAATTCGTTTTTGTTAAATTTTGTAGATCTAATTCAAATGCATTAACATGGGGCCCTAAAGGAGAAATCCAATTTGTATCGAATGCTTCATTTACATATTTAATTTCATTAACGCCTATATGAGGTGAAGAAAGCCATATTTTATTTTTCATTTA
>CAISYO010000046.1 GCA_903889745.1 uncultured Bacteroidota bacterium
AATCGATAGCGATAGAATAATTTTCTTGATCATATTTTCTATTTATTGTTTAATTATTTTTTGAGTATAAGAATTACTTTCTCCATTCACCATTAATTGATAAAAACCAGTCTTTAATTCACTTAAATCAATATGCGTTTCTGAAGATACAATTTGTTTTTCGAAAACTACTTTGCCTAAAACATCAACAATCACAATAGTAGAATTCTTAAAAGTATTTTTAACAGTAATTACATCCGTAAATGGATTTGGGAATACAGAAACTGATGATTCATTTACTAACTGAGTAATACCAGTACATAAAGAGACAGATTGAGTAAAAGTAGCATAACCAGGGCAACCATATACATCATCTCCATTTATTGAATATGAAGCATTTGTAGTTGGAGTAACAACTATAAAAATCCCAGACGAAGAATTACTCCAAGTATAAGTATTTGCGCCAGTTGCAGTTAAGGTTGCTGATTCCCCAACGCAAATAAGTGTATTACTAGTACCTATATTTATATTCGGTAAATCGTGGAGCGTCACAAAAATAGGTGTTCTTGTACCATTTGGCATACACGTATTGTTTTCTGCATAATAGGTGTAAGTGCCTGCAGATGAAGGAGTGATCGTAAAAGTATTTCCAATACTTAAAGATGTTGTACTTATTGGAGAATCATACCATAGTATAACACCTGTGCCAGAAGCTGTAAGTGTTAATCCATATGTTAAACACTGGTCTAGCAATGTTGTTGTATTAATTGCTAATGAAGGTGTAGAACATGCCCCCATTTTATGGATATAACAATCACTCCCACCATAATTAGGCAAAATAAATTCAGGCAAGTTTGGATCAACATCTAAAATATTCGAATACAAGCCAGTAGTATAAATGTATCCCAGTGCATCTACTAAAATCGCATTTCCCTTACTGCTACTGCTTGCAATTCCACCAAGTTTACCAGCCCACGAAAAATTATTCATAGCATCTAACTTTAAAATATAGGCAGTACCAACAACTGACGTTAAGGTATAAGTACTAGGGCCAAAATCGAAATCGGTTGTGTTTGTAAAAGAGCCTGTAATATATTGATTGTTTGAAGCGTCAACAAAAATAGAAGTTGCATTATCATTACCTAAAACACTTCCAAAAGTTCCTACTGATAAAAAATCCCCAACAGGGCTTAATTTTAAAATAAAAGCGTCCTTTCCTCCATTAGAAGTTACGTTGTAGTTTATAAATGAACTAGGATCAAAGTCAACATTACTTACATATTCTCCAACTACATATAGATTATTTGTAAAATCTAAAGTTATTCCATAACCATAATCTTGACCTGCACCACCTATACTCTTTGCCCAAACTAAACTGCCGTTATTATCTAGTTTTAAGATGAAAATATCTCTGGCTCCATTTGAACTTAAATTAAATGTTGAAGCACTAGGGTCAAAATCACATGTGCTATTAAATGTCCCAGTAGCATATATATTACCCGCAGCATCAGCTGATAAAGCATTCAAATCATCTACATTTGATCCTCCTATTTGTTTTGCCCAAATAAAATTACCTGTGGCGTCAAGCTTCAAAATAAAAACATCTCTCGACGTAGAACTTAAATTAGTTATAGATACACTAGGATCAAAATCGACGGTATTTGTAAAATATCCACCAATACAAACATTGTCTAAAGCATCAATCTTAATAGACAAACCTGCATCTGCTCCAGCACCACCAATATTTTTTGCCCAAATAAAATTTCCGCTTCCATCTAACTTGGAAATAAAAATGTCATCAATTCCATTCAAAACATTGAAGCCCGCACCTGGATCAAAATCTACTGTTCCGTAAAATTGTCCAGTTGTGTAAATATTACCCGAACCATCAATTGCAATGGAAAAGCCGTAGCTGTTCCCACCACCTGTCGCTATTACCTCATTAAAAATTTTAGCCCAAACAAAATTACCATTGGCATCTAATTTAGAAATAAATGCTGCTCCAACTGTTCCGCCTCCCAATTTATAGACGCCAACACCTGGATCAAAATCAACAGTATCTGTAAAAAAACCAGTAGTGTAAACGTTACCAGAAGCATCTAAAGCCATACCTTTCCCGTTTTCTTGCCCAGTCCCTCCAAATCCTTTTGCCCACTCCAAAGCTGGATTTTGAGCGAATAAACTTAGCATGTGGATGAATGCGAATAATGATAGTACGATTTTTTTCATGATTTTAATTTTTGATTAGCCTAAAATTGCGTCATTAACTTAGGAGCGTAAAAAAAATAGGGTGAAGACCTTCCGTTTTTGAGTAAATGAGTGTATTTTTAATGCGGCTATGAACAAACTAATCTTTTTCTTCTTCATTTTTATAACCCAACAGGCTTTGTCTCAAACTGACACGG
>CAISYO010000047.1 GCA_903889745.1 uncultured Bacteroidota bacterium
ATATAAAATATGAAAGATCTTATCAAATGCATACAATATCTCTATCAAACGGCCAGCTCGCCGTTTGATTTTAAGCTAAAAAAGGATTCAACTGGAGAAATTCAAATTGTTTTTTGGAATGAGGAAAAGCTTGGAGATCAGCCTACTCAGGAAAAGCTACTCGAGTCTCTTCCAGAAGCAGAAGCACACTTTGCTCTCGAATTGTGTAGAGCGCATCGTCGCAGAGAATATCCTCCAATTGCAGATTACCTAGACGGTATAGTAAAAGGGGATCAGGCACAGGTCCAAAAATACATTGATGAGTGTTTGGCAGTAAAAACCAAGTACCCTAAACCTTAAATCAGCTTACCGGTACCCTGTTGAGTTATCTTTGAGGTTAACTTTCTCCAAAGCTTTTCTCCCTGTGAGTGAATGTAATCTTCGAAGAAATAGAGCACATCGATTAGGGTGTCGCCCTTCTTGATACTTAAGATTTTAGGGTCAAGTTGATAGGTTTTATGGTGTGCTACTTTGCGATACATATTAAGAAAAAATTCACCGAAATTATTTACGATAGCATCTAGGTACTCAGATCCAGCCAACTGTGCCTCAATTGCCTCTAAATACTCGTCTGGATTATACTCCCTAGCTATTATTGTCCAATTATAAGCATTTGACTTCATAAGCTCTTCCATGCTCCTAAATTCTTTGTCCTCACCAGCCTTTGCCCTGATTTCTTCGTCATTCATTGCATAGAGCAATTTAAAAAATCTGGTAAGTATGCTAGACTCTTTGAGAAATGGATAATTGGTCTCTGCATATTCTCCTACCGCACCAAGCCGATACCTCTTTGAAAAATTAGGATCTTGATAGTCGTTATATGCGTGTAGCATTTCATGGTTAAAAACTTCCTTTAAATACTTATCAGTAAGTTCTCGATCAATTTTGCTTCCATGTCTCGGTACCACTAGTTTACACATAATCACAATATTTACCTGCTCTCCTCTCTTCTTGAGCAGTTTTACTTTATTATAGTTACGACGATAATATCCTGAATAGGACATAAAGTCTTCTCTGTTAACTGAAGAAATTTTGAACATTATCTTAATTTGATCCACTGGAAACCTACTGGCCGCCTCCTGAGATACCTCTGTGTAGGCATTATCGATTATAATGTCTTCTGAAAAATTAAAATTTCCTTTGCTTAAATTATAGCTCAAATATTTGTCTAGTCGAGCATTTGTCTCTGTGATGCACAGGTCAGCATATGCGCCAGCGTCGGCGGAAAAACCCCTAGCTTCATTAATAAAATCGTCGAATGAATTTAACATTGTTCAAACTTCCACTGGTCTAGGGTGAAAGGTATCATTTTTTCAAACCAAATATGCTGATACATTTCCGCAATAACGAATGGCTCAAATGCAACATTTTTGGCTATTCCTTTATTAAGGAGAATAGTATCCTTTACTGTTTTAGCGACCAGTGAGTCTTCTGCCTGATTCTCGCATATTGCATAACACACGTTTTTTGCACTACTAAGACCCTTTAGCTTTGGGTGATCCAATAACTCGACTGCCTCAGAAAAAGCGTTTTGTCGTACTGCATCAATTTTTACGTTCTTGATCTTACTAAAAGAGTAACCAAAGTTCTTTTTGCTGTCATGTGCAAGTTTCCATACTCGATATTCTAAGCTGCCCAGTCGATTGGTTACTATAAATATCTCTTTTTCCATGTGTAAGTTAGGGTTCACGTGAAAGATCTGGGTCTGTTCCAGTATCTCTAGATGAATATCCATATACTCGATCAAAAAGTTCAAGAAAACATAGTTTGCATTCTTGAAGATCTCAGCAGTTTCTGGAGGTATATCATAGAGCTGTTTTAGACTGTTCTGTATCTCCTGTACTCGAGGTTCCTTCCAAATCTCCTTGAATTTGGCAGTAAAAAGGTTTCCCTTGACTGCCAGGTTATTTAGGTTAAGGAGATGAAATACCACCTCATAAAAATGGTCAATATTGCCCTCCTCTATCTCTTTTCTATATTTAGTGCCAGCGTCCAGCAGCACATAATTAAAGTATTCAGCGTCTAGGTACCTGCCTTGTGTAATCCATAGCGGGTCTAATAAAAAATCTTTCTTCACTTTAGCTGGGTCTTTTTTATTATTTATTCTACTACTCAACCCATACCGGTTTAGTTATTATCTCAAAATAAATAAAACAAAGACTATCGCCCATTCAATGGCAAAAACCACAGTAAAGATATTAATC
>CAISYO010000048.1 GCA_903889745.1 uncultured Bacteroidota bacterium
CGTCAGCATATGTCATATGTGGCACATGAGGCATGTCAATATTTTTGACTGATTTAAACAAGTGACGCACTAAGCCTTCAAATGTATCTAAGATATCTTTTTGCTCCACAAAACTCATCTCACAATCTATTTGCGTAAACTCAGGTTGCCTGTCAGCTCGTAAATCTTCGTCACGAAAACATTTGACGATTTGATAGTACCGGTCAAAACCACCAACCATTAATAATTGTTTGAAGGTTTGCGGAGATTGAGGTAAAGCGTAAAACTGGCCGGCATTCATACGACTTGGGACAACAAAATCTCTGGCGCCTTCAGGAGTCGATTTAATTAAAACAGGAGTTTCAACTTCTAAGAAATTTAATTTATCTAAATAATTACGTGTTTCAATTGCCATGCGATGGCGTAACTCTAAATTTTTCCGCACTTCATTTCTGCGCAAATCCAAATAGCGGTATTTCATTCGTAATTCATCCCCACCATCTGTATTATCATCAATTGTAAATGGAGGAGTAAGTGATTCATTTAGTATTTTAAATTCTTTAACGAGTATTTCTATTTCGCCAGTAGGATTGTTTTTGTTTTTACTCTCACGTTCAATTACCGTTCCTGTTACTTGAATTACAAATTCACGACTAACACTTCGGGCATGCGTATTCATTTCCTTATCTACATCTTCATTAAATGCAAGTTGCGTAATGCCATAACGATCTCTTAAATCAATAAAAGTCATTCCTCCTAAATCTCGAGATTTTTGAACCCAGCCACTCAATGTAACTCGTTTGTTAATGTCTGATAAGCGTAATTCGCCGCAAGTATGTGTACGTAACATAATAAAAAATTAAGCCTCTAATTTACCTAAAAATGCTGAGCAATAGAAACAAAAAACCCGATTAAATTAATCGGGTTTACAAATTATTTAGAATTATAAAGCTCTTCAGCTTTCTCCCAATTAACAATATTCCACCAATTATTTATGTAATCAGCGCGTTTATTTTGGTATTTTAAATAGTAGGCATGTTCCCAAATATCTAAGGCTAAAACTGGTTTTCCTTTTTCTGCAGCCACATCCATTAGCGGATTGTCTTGATTTGGCGTGGTAGTAATTTTTAGTTTTCCATCTTGTACAATTAGCCAACACCAGCCGCTACCAAATATTTTTGTAGCCTTCTCAGTGAATTCTTTTTTAAAGTTTTCAAATGAATTAAAATCTCTGATAATTGATTCGGCTATTTTTTTAGTAGGTAAATTTTCTTTTGAAGTAGGATTTGGCTTCATTAATTGCCAAAATAAACTATGATTATAATGTCCTCCACCGTTATTACGAATAGCTATATCAGCCTTAGAAATAGTTTTAAAAGACTCTTCTAGAACAAATTTATCCGCCAAATTTTCTATTGCCTTATTTAATTTATCAATATACGCTTGATGATGTTTTGTGTGATGAATTGTCATCGTTTGCTCATCAATAAACGGTTCTAACGCATTGTATGCATAAGGAAGGTTCGGCAATGTAATTTTTGTATTTTGGAAACTCTGTTCGCCTAATTGCTCAATGACATTTAATTGTTCATTGCTAACTAATTTAGTTGCAATTCCGGTTAATCCTAGTAATCCTATTTTCTTAAAAAATTCC
>CAISYO010000049.1 GCA_903889745.1 uncultured Bacteroidota bacterium
CATCGTTCAACATTTGTTTGGTCAATTTAATCGCATCAAAAACATAACCCAAGGTTTCATTCACATCTGGAACAAAAACTTTTTCTACATCTTGAGAAGTACGAATTGGATTCGGAATTATAGGTCCTAAATTGTCTTTTAATTCCACGTGAATTCCCATCGCTCTTGGCACAACCAAAATATCAGAAAACAAAATTGCTGCATCTGGTTTCACAATACGAATCGGTTGCACGGTGATTTCAGCTGCTAATTCAGGAGTTTCGCAACGTGTAAAGAAATCGTATTTGTCACGCAAAGCTCTAAATTCTGGTAAATATCTTCCCGCTTGACGCATCATCCAAACAGGTGGGCGTTCTACTTTTTCGTTATTTAGGGCTCTTAAAAAAAGGTCGTTTTTAATCATTTTTTGTTGATTTAAAATAATGTATGCATTGAATAATTACGTTTTCAACCGAAGGCTGATTTGCAATTACAATATTCTTTGTAAATGGTTCAACGGCAGTTGCAGTTGTAGATCCAATGCAAAAGCACATTTCGTTTGTAATTTTATGTTCTTTGATATAGCTAGAAACCCCAGACGGACTAAAAAACAGAATTCCATCCATTTTTGGAGCTATTTTTACCGGAGTTTCTATCGTTTCATAAACTTCAATAATTTGATGTGTGATACTTTTTTCGTTTAAAAAATCGGGAATTGTATTTAATCTCGATGTGCCACAGAAAAAAGTAAAACTATTATTTAAGTATTCTTTTTCAATATGTTTAATTAATTCGGATGCATCCAAATGAAAAAAAACTACCGAAAAACCATTTTCAAGCAGTAATTGTTTCGTTTTTTCGCCCACACAAATTGCGGGTTTATGAATTAACTCCTCTTTATAGGCAAGAACGTTTAGAACCGCATTTTGACTCGTAAAAATTAAAATATCATTCGTGTTTTTGATTTCAAAAGCAATGGGTTTAATATGAATAAAATCTTCATCAATTACATTAAAACCAGCATTTAGCAAGTATTGTTTTTGATTCTGAGCCAATTTTTTAGTTGCTAGTATGCCGATGTTTTCTTTCACACTTATTTTTTTAATTGTGATTTAACTTTCACCATTAATTGAGTGCCACCCGCATTTAAAATTTCTTGTGCCAAATGGAAACCTAATTTTTTCCACTCTGAAATAGGCGCTTTTTTGTCAACCATTAATCGTTCCGTTCCATCAATAGAGAGCAAAACCCCTTTAAATTCAATAGTATCATTATTTTCATCATATCTTGCATAGGCTCCTATTGGCGCTGTACAACCACCTTCTAATGTTTTTAAAAATTGTCTTTCGATGTGGGTACAAATTTCAGTTTCAATATGATTTAATTGCGAAACAGCGTCTATTGTATAATTATCATCTGCCATTGCTACCACCACCATAGCTCCTTGCGCAGGTGCCGGAATCATCCAATCTAAAGTGATATAATTTTCTGGTTTCAAGTTGATACGTTCCAAACCAGCGGTCGCAAAAACAGCTCCGTTCCAATCATTTTCTGCTAATTTTTGCAAGCGGGTATTTACATTTCCACGCAAATTTACCACTTGATGATTTGGATATTTATGCAACCATTCTGCATTTCTACGAAGACTTCCAGTAGCAATAGTTCCTGTACCAGTAAGAAAATCTAAGTTGCCTTTGTGCACTAGTATGTCAAATGGATTAGCACGTTCTAGAACTGCCGCTTGAATAATTCCTTGAGGTAAAGCCGTTGGTACATCTTTCATGGAATGCACCGCAATATCTACCTGACCATTAATCATTGCAATATCTAATGTTTTGGTAAAAATTCCTGTGATGCCTAACTCATATAAAGGTTTGTCTAATAGAATATCCCCTTGCGATTTTACCGCTACAATTTCGGTTTTATGCCCTAAATCATTCAGTTTTTTCTGAACGGTGTGCGCTTGCCAAAGTGCTAATTCGCTATCGCGGGTTCCTATTCGAATTATTTTACTCATTATTTTGCAAGCGTTTCTATTTGGAAAATTTTTTCAATCCATTCAATACTTTCATCAACCATTGTTTCATCGTCTTTTAAATGATTTGCAAAATGATTTGTGATTTTTTGAATGATTCGGGCACTAATTAATTCGGCTTGTTCCTCATCAAAATTAGCTATTTTTTTTCGTTGTACATTGAGTTCGCCTTCCTTAATTGCGTTTAATTTTGCTTTTAGCGCATGAATGGTTGGAGCAAATTTTCTTTGTTTTGTCCAAGCTATGAATTCTTCTTTAATTTCTTCGATTATCGCTTCGGCAGCAGGAATGTGCTTTTTTCTGTTTTCTAACGTTTCATCCGTCATTTCAGCTAATTGATCCATATGTATTAGAGAAACTTGATCTAAATCTTTGACATTTTCATGCACATTTTTTGGAATCGATAAATCGAGAATTAAAAGCGGTTTTTTCAGATTTAAAATAGCTTTATCTATCGTTGGATTTTGAGCTCCTGTTGCTACCACTACTACATCCGCTTTTTGAAGTTCTAATTGTAAATCGGAATAATCTTTTACGATTACGTTTAGCTTTTTCGCAATTTTTTCAGCTTTGTCTTTTGTTCTATTAATTAAAGTAATTTGTTCGTGTTTTGTATGTTTTACAAGATTTTCACAGGTATTTCTTCCAATTTTACCCGTTCCAAAAAGTAAAATATTTTTAGAACTAATTGCTTCTACGTTTTTAAAAATGTATTGAACCGCAGCAAAAGAAACCGATGTAGCTCCTGAAGATATTTCTGTTTCGGTCTTAATTTTTTTACTGGCTTGGATAACCGCATTAACTAATCGCTCTAAAAAAGCATTGGCTAATTGGTGATTTTTACTTTGAACGAAGGCGTTTTTAAGTTGACTAATGATTTCAAAATCACCAAGTATTTGGCTGTCTAAACCAGTTCCAACTCGAAACATGTGAGAAATAGCTTCATGATTTTTGTAAACAAAGGCAACTTTTTGAAAATCTTCTACTGTTCCTTGACTGTTTTCACAAAGTAATTTAATTAATTGGAAAGGATGCTGTGCAAAACCATAGATTTCTGTTCGATTACAAGTTGATGTAACCACTAAACTTTCTAAACCCTCTTCTTTAGCTTGATGTAATAGGTTTGTTTTAGCCTTTTCGTCTAAACTAAACTTACCTCTCATTTCGGCATCAGCTTTTTTATAGCTTAGCCCAATGGCATAGAATGTGGGATGTTTTGCAAATGAATTGTTTTCCATAGGGTATACACTTTCCTAAAAAGTCCTACAAAACTATAGCTATAGTAACGATAAAAGTAACGCTAAAAGTACTTTTTGTGTCGCTGAAAGATATTTTTAATAAAAATTGAATTTTTAGCGTTATTTCTTTTAAATTTGTAGCAAAATATGGCTGTTCAAGAATTGTTATGTAGAATAATTCTAAATAAATAGCTAATATAATCTAACGAGTAATTCATAAAAAATATCGCTATGGGTTCGCAAGAAGAAATCAAGATTGAAAATGATTTTATATTGTTACGATTTCAAAATGAAAGCAGTACTACTTTAAAGATAGAACGAGCTGTAAGTCAAGGGCTTATTCAATTTCATTTTGGGATTAAAGGAAAAGGAAAATTCATCTTCAATCAAGGAAGTTATGCCTTAGATTTAAAAGAAGAAAAGGCACTTTTGTTTTATAATCCACAAAAGGAATTGCCGTTACATTTAGAATTAGCACCCAATACCTGGGTAATTTCTGTAATTATTTCGATAAAAAAATTTCACGGATTGTTTTCTTCCGATTCCGAACATATTCCTTTTTTGAGCGATGACAATAAGGATAAAAAATATTATAAAGAATCAGATATTAGTCCGTCAATGGCAATTGTTTTAAGCCAATTGTTTCATTATAATTTAAATCCGTCGATTAAAAACCTATATTACAAAGGAAAAGGGTATGAATTATTGAGTTTATATTTCAATCGTTCTGAAGATCCAAATGCTGAGCAATGTCCGTTTTTAATTGACGAAGAAAATGTATTAAAAATTAAAAAAGCAAAAGAAATTATGATTGCCAATATGGCCGAACCACCAGGTTTAGAAGAGCTTTCAGAACAAGTAGGGCTGAGTCTTAAAAAGTTAAAAATGGGGTTTAAACAAATTTATGGCGATACGGTTTTTGGATTTCTTTTTGATTATAAAATGGATTATGCGCGACAATTATTAGACAGCGGTTCCTATAATGTAAATGAAGTGGGTTTAAAAATTGGTTACAGTACCGGAAGTCATTTTATTGCAGCTTTTAAAAAGAAGTTTGGTACAACGCCCAAGAAATATTTGATGAACTTGAACACTAATGTGTAGAAAAGCGCATCAATTTTATATATCACACCATCAATAAAAAATAACACTATTAAAAAGTTAAAAAAGTAGATTGTTTACTTTTATAAAAAAATAAATTACACATGAAAGGAGTATTATTAGTAAATTTAGGTTCACCAGAAAGTCCAACAGCTAAAGACGTAAAGCCGTATTTAGATGAATTTTTAATGGATAAATACGTTATAGACGTTCCGTTTTTATTGCGCGCTTTATTAGTTCGAGGTATTATTTTGCAAACACGTCCGAAAAAATCGGCTGAAGCTTATGCAAGAATTTGGACCGATGAGGGCTCACCTCTAATTGTAATTTCAAAAAAAATGCACGAAAAAGTAAAAGGTTTGGTTGACATTCCGGTTGCTTTAGCCATGCGTTATGGTACTATGACCATTCAAAAAGGATTGCAAGAATTACACGACAAAGGGGTAACCGAAGTGATGTTGTTGCCTTTGTATCCGCAACATGCTATGGCTTCAACCACAACCATTTTGGTGTTGGCAGAAGAGCTTCGCGCCAAGCATTTTCCTGAAATGAAAATCACGAATGTTCCAGCGTTTTATAACAAACCCGATTTTATTCAGGCGTTGGCAAATTCAATTAAAAAGCATTTGGAAGGATTTGATTACGATCATTTATTGTTTTCATATCACGGCATTCCAAAACGTCATATTCGTAAAACCGATGTTACGAAATCGCATTGCAAAATGGACAGAACTTGTTGCAATACACCTTCACCAGCGCATGAATTTTGTTATAGCCATCAATGTTATGAAACCACGAAACAAGTGGTGAAATTATTAGGCATTCCAGAAGGAAAATATAGCCAAACCTTTCAATCGCGTTTAGCAGGTGATAAATGGTTAACGCCTTACACTGATGTTGAAATTAACAAAATGCCTGAGCAAGGCATTAAAAAATTAGCCGTTGTTACTCCAGCTTTTGTTGCCGATTGTTTAGAAACATTGGAAGAAATTGCCATGGAAGCTAACGAGCAGTTTTTACACCACGGGGGCGAAGAATTTATGGCTATTCCGTGTTTGAATGATGAAGACGAATGGTGTGGTGTGGTTGCAAATTGGATAGAGGAATTTAAGAGAGAGTAAAGAACAAAGAAAAAAGACTTTTAAATGGAATTCTACAACTACATAAAATCACTGCACTTAATCTTTGTAATTACTTGGTTTGCTGGGTTGTTTTATATTGTTCGTTTGTTTGTTTATCAAATTGAAGGGAATGACAAACCGTCACCAGAAAAAGAAATTTTACAAAAACAATACAAAATAATGACTTATCGTTTGTGGTACATTATTACTTGGCCAAGTGCGGTTTTAGCCACAATTTTTGCCCTTTTATTATTGCATTTGAACCCTGGTTTTTTAGAAATGCCATGGATGCAAGTCAAGTTAGGTTTCGTGGTTTTGTTATTCATTTATCATTTTAAATGTCATAAAATATATTCCGAATTACAAAACGACACCATAAAATATACATCAAACTTCATGCGATTATGGAACGAAGGCGCTACAATTATTCTTTTTGCAGTCGTTTTTTTAGTAATTTTAAAAAATGCAATTAACTGGATTTATGGCGTAGTCGGAATTGTATTATTTTCAGTAATTATTATGCTTGGTTTTAAATTTTATAAAAGAATAAGAGAGAAGCAATAACTTTATTTCGAATTAAAATTAAACAATGGATAGAATTTTTAATATTAAAAATCTTTCACTTCGCGTAAGAATATTTCTATCCATGATATTCTTAACGCTCATTGCGTCGGTATTGATTGCTACGGTATCCATTTATCAATTTCGAAAAGAGGCCAGAGAATACCACCAAGACCGTTTAGAACGAAAAGAAACCGCTATTGCCGAACATATTAATTATGTGTTACAAACCACTACTTATCCTTTAACTACAGAGAATGTTCCGTTGATTTTTAAAGAAAAAATCTTTGAGTTGGCCGATATTCATAGCATGGAAATCAATATTTTTGATTTAAATGGGAAATTATTAATTTCCTCCAAAGCCATTTTTAAAATTGATAAAGACAAACCTAAAATTAATGAAGCGACACTAAAAATTTTGCAAGCTTCTTTAGAAAAAAGATATGTGGAATTTTCATCAATTGATGGACAGCCTTTTCGTTCTTCATACACTTATTTAAAAGACACCAAGTTTAAACCACTCGGAATTTTAAATTTACCTTATGAAGAAGATAGAGCATTTTATAATAATGAAGTGCAAAATTTTTTAATACGTTTTGGACAGGTTTATGCCTTTATGTTTATAATTTCTATTGTTTTGTCCTATTTTTTATCGAGTTATATTACCAAATCGCTTAAAATTATTAGAGATAAAATGCAAGAAACACAATTGGATCAACGCAACGAGAAAATTGTACTTGAAGACGGCAGTAAAGAGATCAATCTTTTAATTAAATCCTATAATAACATGGTGGATAAATTAGAAGAAAGCGCTACTATTTTAGCTCAAAGCGAACGCGAACAAGCCTGGCGCGAAATGGCAAAACAAGTAGCCCACGAAATTAAAAACCCGTTAACTCCAATGCGATTAACAGTGCAAAATTTTCAGCGTAAGTTTGAAGCAAATGATCCAAGTATTTTAAAGAAATTAGACGATTACACTAAAACTATTTTGCAGCAAATTGACACAATGAGCTCGGTGGCAAATGCATTTTCAAACTTTGCAACCATGCCGGCTCAACAAAACGAAACACTTAATGTGGTGCAAGTCGTTCAAATGACCTTGGAAATTTTTAATGAAGATTACATCACATTTTCAGCAATTGAAGACGAAATTATTGCTAAATTAGACCGTACCCAATTGATAAGAGTTGTTACAAATTTGGTCAAAAACGCCATTCAGTCGATACCTGATGAACAAGAAAACAAGCAAGTATTTGTTACTGTTTTTAGAGAAGATCATCAAGTGAAAATTGCGGTAAAAGATAATGGGGAAGGAATATCGGAAGACAACGCGGCTCGAATATTTGAACCAAAATTCACTACAAAATCAAGCGGAATGGGCCTTGGTTTAGCCATCATCAAAAATATTATTGAAAATTACCAAGGAACGATTACTTTTGAAACTGAAATAAATATAGGAACTGAATTTTTAGTTTCCTTTCCAATAAACAAATAATAAAAAACGTAAAATGGAAAACATTTTAATTGAAAAACAAGACAATATAGCTGTTGTAACCATCAATAGACCTACTAAGTTAAATGCATTAAATAAAGCAACCATACAAGAATTACATGATGGATTTAAAGCTTTAAGCGAAGACAAATCTATAAAAGCAATTATTATAACTGGTAGTGGCGAAAAGGCTTTTGTGGCTGGTGCCGATATTTCGGAATTTGCTAATTTTTCAATTGCAGAAGGACAACAATTAGCAGCCGAAGGACAAGCGTTGCTGTTTGATTTTGTTCAAAATTTGAGCACTCCGGTTATTGCAGCAGTTAACGGTTTTGCGTTAGGTGGCGGATTAGAATTGGCTATGGCATGTCATTTTAGAATTGCTTCTACCAATGCAAAAATGGGATTGCCAGAAGTAACTTTAGGAGTAATTCCAGGTTATGGAGGAACACAACGTTTAGCACAATTAGTAGGAAAAGGTCGTGCCATGGAAATGATTATGACAGCTGGTATGATTGATGCAGAAACAGCTAAAAACTACGGTTTAGTAAACCATGTTGTTCCACAAGCCGAATTATTAGATTTTACTAAAGGAATAGCTGCTAAAATCACTAAAAATTCTAGTGTTGCTATTGCAAAAGCAATTCAAGCTATAAATGCAAATTATATTGATGGTGTAAATGGATACCAAGTAGAAATTGAGAATTTTGGTACTAGTTTTGGGACCGAAGATTTTAAAGAAGGAACTACCGCATTTTTAGAAAAAAGAAAAGCAGCGTTTCCAGGCAGATAATTAATACATGTGAAAGTAATAATAATTTCGCTCTAAGAAATTAATATTGATAATATTGTGTTTTTTTCAGGACAATTAACTGTAAAAAACAACTTTTAAAAGTTTCATTTTAAAGTAATAAAAACCCAGATTTTTTTCTGGGTTTTTATTTGACTTCCAAAATTTCAATCATTTTTTTGATGATTTAATAATTTTTTATTGTTAAAATACTTAATTTTGAATCGAATTTTAACTTTATTGATAATTCATCAAAAACAACACAACAATTATGATCCAAAAAATTAATGACTTCGTAGCAGAAGTTGCAAAAACAAATCCAAACGAACCTGAATTTTTACAAGCAGTACATGAAGTTGCTGAAGCAGTAATTCCATTTATTGAGAACAACAACAAATACAACAACAAAATGCTTTTAGAGCGAATGGTAGAGCCTGAAAGAGTAGTTATGTTTAGAGTTGCTTGGATAGATGATGCAGGTAAAACAAGAATTAATAAAGGTTATCGTATTCAAATGAATTCTGCAATTGGACCTTATAAAGGAGGTTTGCGTTTTCATCCATCCGTTAATTTAAGTATTTTGAAATTTTTAGCTTTTGAACAAGTGTTTAAAAACAGCTTAACTACATTACCAATGGGTGGTGGAAAAGGAGGTTCAAACTTTGATCCTAAAGGTAAATCAGATACAGAAATTATGCGTTTTTGTCAAGCGTTTATGCAAGAATTAGCGAAACATATTGGTGCAGATACAGATGTTCCTGCTGGAGATATTGGCGTTGGTGGAAGAGAAGTAGGTTACATGTTTGGTCAGTATAAAAAAACAAGAAATGAGTTTACAGGAGTTTTAACGGGTAAAGGAATTTCTTTTGGAGGTTCATTAATTCGTCCAGAAGCTACGGGTTATGGAACGGTTTATTTTGCTCAAAGTATGTTGGCAACTAAAAATACTACGTTTGCTGGAAAAACAGTAATTGTTTCTGGTTCTGGAAATGTGGCTCAATACGCTATTGAAAAAGCAACTCAATTGGGTGCAAAAGTAGTTACTGCTTCAGATTCATCGGGATATATTTATGATGCTGATGGAATAGATACTGAAAAATTAGCTTACATTATGGAAATTAAAAATGTAAACTATGGTAGAATTTCTGACTATGTAGCAAAATACCCAAATGCTAAATTTGTAGCTGGAAAACGTCCTTGGGAAGTAAAAGGAGATATTGCATTACCTTGTGCAACGCAAAACGAGTTAAACGGAGAAGAAGCTAAAGCATTAGTGCAAAACGGTTGTATTTGTGTTGCTGAAGGAGCGAACATGCCATCAACACCAGAAGCAATTGCAGAGTTCCATAAAGCAAAAATCTTATTTGCTCCAGGAAAAGCTTCAAATGCTGGTGGAGTAGCTACTTCTGGTTTAGAAATGTCACAAAACTCATTACGTTTAAGTTGGACTACAGAAGAAGTAGATCAAAGATTATTCAAGATCATGAGCGATATTCATGAATCTTGTGTAAAATATGGAACAAATGAAGATGGCTATGTAGATTATGTAAAAGGAGCAAATATTGCAGGTTTTGTTAAAGTAGCTGATGCAATGTTAGCGCAAGGAGTGGTATAATAAGTTTACAATTTCAGTTTAGAGATTAATAAACAGATTTTATATATAAAAGCAGTTTTCATTACTGAAAACTGCTTTTTTTATTTACTAATTCAAAACTGCTCACTATTCTTCACCATCCCACTCAGCATAAAACTGACTTAAATAAGTAATCATAAAATCATGACGTTTTTGAGCAATTTTTTTACCTGTTTCGGTATTCATTTTATCTTTAAGAAGTAATAGCTTTTCGTAAAAGTGATTCAATGTTGGCGATTCACTGTTTTTATATTCTTCTTTACTCATATTCAAATTTGGCTGAATATTCGGATTGTATAATGGACGATTTTTAAATCCTCCATAATTAAAAGTGCGTGCAATTCCAATCGCACCAATTGCATCCAATCGGTCTGCATCTTGCACAATTTCTAACTCCTTGGAATTAAATTTTTTCTCAAAATTTCCGCCTTTAAACGAAATATTTTCAATAATAGCAATTACATGTGAAATGATGTCTTCTGAAACATTTTGTGATTCCAAAAAAATTCTTGCTGTTTTTGGACCAATCTTTTCATCACCATCGTGAAATTTTGAATCAGCAATATCATGTAATAACGCACCTAGTTTTACAATTGTGATATCACAATCTTCTTCTTCAGCAATTAATAATGCATTTTTATATACACGTTCAATATGAAACCAGTCATGCCCACCTTCAGCATTGGTTAATTGATTCTTTACAAAAAGGATGGTATTGTTGATTAATTGCATGATTACAAGTTACAAAAAAATCCCAACTTTAAAAAAAAATTGGAATTTAGATTTTTTAATATTCGGATATTTTTATCGAGCTAAAGCAGGTTCCACCCATTTAAAAAGTTGCCCTTCAGCAGGAACCACTAATCTTTCTGAAATTTTTGCCATTCGTGTAGGTAATTTCAATAGGTAATCTCTTGCTTTTTCTGCTTCATCAGTTAGATTACATATTTTTTCAATTTCCCATTTTTCATTTAGTTTCTGAAGAATATCTACGTAGTCCATAGCTGTGTAAACACCTAAACGTTGTGCTGATTCTGAGAATTTTTCAAAAGCAGTTCCAATACTTTCTCCTGATTCTCTAATTAAATGTGCAGGCATCGTAATTTTTTTCTTCATCATGTATTGAAAAGATAACATCATTTCGCTTGGATCTACTTCAAAAATACGTTTCACAAATTCACTATAGGCTAAGTGATGTCGCATTTCGTCTCCAGCAATTAAATTACACATTTTGTGTAGTTTTTTATCTCCATATTTTTTTGCTAGTAATGCTACACGATTGTGAGAAACATAAGTAGCTAATTCTTGAAAACTTGTAAAAACAAAGTTTTTATAAGGATCTCTTCCGGTTCCAGGATCAAAACCGTCGTTGATTAAATGGTGTGTTGTGATTTCCACTTCACGCATATTTACTCTTCCAGAAAGATACAGGTATTTATTTAAAACATCTCCGTGACGATTTTCTTCCCCTGTCCATTGGCGTAACCATTTTGCCCAACCGTTATCACCGTTTTCTCCTTTTTGAGTAACGCCTTCTACATCCATTAACCAAGTTTCGTATGTTGGTAATGCTTCTTCGGTAATGGTATCTCCAACTAAAGTAACCCAGAAATCATAAGGTAAATCTTTTGCAATTTCGCGTAATTCTTTCACTTCTTCCAAGAAGTTTTCTTTTGAAGAGTCAGGAAGTAAATCTGTAGGTTGCCATATTTTTTCAACCGGAATTAAGAATTCTTCCACGAAATGATCCACTTTTTTTTCTAAAAATTGCATCACCTCTAATCGTACATTTTGTATTGACATGGGTTATATTTTGATGTGTTCAGTAATTATTTTTTCAGTGTATTCAAAAATTTCTTCAAATTTATGTTCAGAAATCTTCATTGGTTTGTGAATTGTAAAATCTAATTTCACACCAAGCCCTAATGGAAATTGTCCAAATTTAGTCATTTTCCACGAGTTATTAATTGTAATTGGCAAGAAGTAAGCATCTGGAGCAAACTTATACAACATTTTTAAACCATTCACAGCGAAAGGTTTAGGTGTTCCTGTTTTGCTTCGTGTTCCTTCTGGGAAAATCACTACGGAGTAATTATTATTGTTTACTAATTCGGCTACTTTTTTAATTTCGGGCAACGCTTGTTTTGGATCTTTTCGGTCAATTAAAGCTGAACCACCATGGCGTAAATTATAAGAAACACTCG
>CAISYO010000050.1 GCA_903889745.1 uncultured Bacteroidota bacterium
CATCAAAACCATATTGTTTTATCGAAATTTTTATCGAACGCAAATCCTCTAAGCTCTGCGAATTAGCTATTTTACCGCGAAATTCATCATATTTAGATAATATCCCCCTAGATTTAATTATAATTTCAGGATCAATTAGAACTAAAAATTCTGATTTTTTTGATTCAAAATTCTCAACAGCCACGCGCAATAAGTCCATATTAGTTAATTCTTGTAAACTGGCACGCACTTTAATGACCGATTCATACTCTCGCCGTTTAAATTCTAAACGAGCAATCTCATCGCTCTCTAATTTACCAGGAATTGATAACTCACTAGTTTTGTTTACAAGATCTAACACTCCCCGAATTTCATTATATTTTTGTTCATTCCCCCAATTAACTTTATTGTTAAAAAATTGTGAGGCTAATTGCAGACAAAAACGCCTGATTAAGTTGATTATGATTTTAGCATCATACGAATAACCTTCTCTAACCAGTTTATTTACTATACTCAATACCCCATCAACGACACCCAAGTCAATTAACACAATATCCTCAGAAATAACAGGTAATTGCAAAACCGATTCATACTTCAAACCCGGCTTTAAAAGACCCCTTATCTGATTCCTGTAATTTAAATAATTATTTAGCTTTATTCTACGAGAAAAACCCGTGTCGATAAAATATTTCTTGGGTATAATATTTTCTAAATCAAGAGTTAGTTTATCAATATTTGTCCAGTAAATTAAATCTCGCTCACTCTGTGAATCTAATTTATCATACTCATCACAAATTTTAACAATCCTAGGTGCTTGAGTAGTCCAAAAGTTTGGCCTTGGTTCAGAAATTTCAACGCTTTGTTCAAGTCCAGAGCGATAAATTTCTTTAATATCAGAACCAGCTATTAAATTTAAGTAGAATTTATCTATATAATTATCATATATTATCAGCTTGAATTCTTTTTTAATTATCTCGCGCAATTCTGAGTCATAATCGATCCCTTCACTTAAAACGACTTTAACCTCAATTGCAGTTGTTGATAACGCCACAACCGATCCACGGCCAATAGTCTTCCTAAACTGTTTATGCTTCAAAAGCGCCAATGAGCCATAAGCTATTTCCGTATTAGGGCCGACATACAAACCTGTTATATATATTGAGTTTTCATTTCGTCGAAACCGAATATTGTCGCTAGTCATCGAATTTAACTCAATAGTACATAAATCACGCGCGTTAACAAAACAAACGAAAATATTTACCAGGGTAAATGAAAATATTAAACGCAAAAGCAACATGCTCAAAGCGGGTAATAATGTAAATGATTTTACTGAAAACATAAAATCAATTTACCTTAAAATTCTGAACCGCATCTAATCTCGCGGATACATTAGAGCTAAGCAATCCAGCGATACAAAAGGCAACGTCCTGAGAAACGCCTGTGTTTTGAGTCAAATCCTCATATAAGGACTGCGAAGACCGAGAATTTAACCTCACCTCCTCAGGTCTACGGTAGGGTGTTACTCCCATCAATAACTCCCATGCGATAGAACCGATAGCATACCAATCTGCTGCCTCAGTGGCAGAATTTAAGCCATCTATCCATTGCTCAGGAGCACAATATGAAGGCTTACCAATCACTTCTTTGATATTATCAATTTCCGAAAAAGCAATTAAATCATCCCCCGAGAGTCCACGTGTAAATCTGACTAAACCGAAATCCACTATCCTCAAATTATCTAAATTAACATCTACCATTATATTCTCAGGAGTTAAGTCACGATGAACGACGCCCCTCAAGTGCATTGATTTTGTATGATGAAATAATAAAGTGAATATTTTATAAAATTGAGTTAGTTGAACTTTTTTGCCTTTACCTCCTACATACTTTCGCAATGTAATATAACTTTCCAGCCATTCCATTTCATACCATAAAACGGCATCCGATCCTGGATTGTCAAAAGTTACCGAATATAGTTGCGGAGCCACCTTCAAGTCACTCAGTCGAGAGAGTACTTTAGGTTCAGATAAAAATCTATTTGAATCCGCATTATAATTCTTGGCATATTCATAGTGCAATATCTTGACCGCACCTAGACGATTTTGAGATCGAGAGTTTTGTACTAAAAATATTGTCCCTGCCCCACCAGACTTAACTTTTTGCAACGGTCGTAAATGTGGATACCGCAAATTCATCTGTTCAGGCCAAGATAAGGCATCAGGCTGAACCTGATCCCTTTCAATCATGATTGGTTCTTTGATAATCTTATTAACTCGTTTTTTCTTTTGGTAATAATAAAATAAAAAAGCTCCTGAAACCATGATTACAAATGTCATAATCAACTGCTCAGATCCAGAGTCAGCTACATCATTATTACCCAAGCTAGATTGATTATTGTCTGAACTATTAATTGTACTAAGTTTAGATTCTGGAGCAAGATATAATTCTGTACTGAATTCCGCCAAGTTAGTCTCTCCAGCAACGAGTCTTCGTTCTGTTGTTATTTTTATACGCCGACCGGATGAATCTATTCTTTCTAAATGTACACGATGCTCGAAGTTATCGCCCAGATCTATTTCAAATATACCACTTGGCGGTATTTTATTTATTATCCTTCCAAAATTGTCATGAAGAGAAACTGTTTTTCGATCCACGTAAGCTAAAATCCTATCTGACTCAACACTTAAACAAATGGGATCGACACTAATCTTCACAAAAGTATCTGCACCATGCACCAAAGAGGCGGTACAAGTAATGAGTAATGCCAATATTTTCTTGTTCACTATCACGTATATAAGATGATATTTAAAAAAAAATTAAATACTACCGTTTCTCGGATCTTTTAAATTCTTTTTATCGGCTTCTGCCTGATTTTTTTTGCCTGCTTCTCCGTTTATGTAAAGCTCCCTATTTTCATTTTTTTTAATAGAAGCTCTCAAATTATCGTCTATCTTATCCACAACTACTTTTCCACTATCGATTTTATACGATCCCTTTGGCTCAATAATTTCAGGGATTTTTCCATTATATTGCGTCGCCGTGTGCGCACCCTGAGCATGAATATCTACGCCTGTAGAGATATTAACTTTAGGTGGTTCACTTAAAACAGAAGGCTTACCAGTACTCCTGAATGCGATATACCAAATAGTTAAAATTGCAGCAGCTATGTATAGGATTTTAGATAAATTCTTCATGTAATCTATCTTGGCACCTTCTTTTTTAGATATAATTACTTCATCAACGGCAGAGCCCACCGACTCAACAATGTATTCTGCATTAACTTGAATTTCATCTAATTTAATTAGCACACAAGTAATATTATCTCGATTAGGACGTTGGTTTTTTTTCTTACGCACAAGGGCCGCATCACATAATCGCCGACAGATTATGTTCATATCCAGTTCTTCATTTAATTCAGGCAAAATCTCACTTGATGACCAAACATCTGTAATTCCATCTGTTGTTAACAGTAAATATCCTCGTTTTATGTTAAATTTAAGCGGATTTACAAAAATACTCGGCTCAATATTAGGATCACCCAAGGATTTAGCTAGCGCATGTTGATGCATTTGCTCCAGCTCTTCATCTGTCATTCCAGAGGCACCAGCAAGCCCAACAACTGAATCCGATTGGGTTAAAGTTAAACTACTAGGATCACCGTCATCATTGAATGTAAAATAAAAACAAGTTGTATCTCCTACATGAAGCACAACTGACTCATTATGATACATGAATACTATAGTTAAAGTGCTTCCAGCTCCTCCAGGAAGTGAACATATAGTATCATTTAATTTTTTAAATTCACGTTTAAGAATATCAATAAATTCCTCGTTAGAATTAAATGTGGCCGCAGGTATAAAATCCTGCGGCCATTTCGCTGCTAACCTTGCTGCCACATCACCATTAGGCAATCCACTCACTCCATCAGCAATTGCAGCAAATACAATTTTCTGTCCTGATGCAGATAGTATAATTCCAGCACAAGCGGCATCTTCATTGCGCCCTTTATAGTTCGGATTTTGTTCTGACCAGAGTCCGATTGACTTACCGTGTGCTTTAGTTTTCAATATTATTATCTAGTGCAGTTACTTGCTAAATGGAAAATGGGCACCTTCACATACCTCTAATTCATAATTTGGCGGCAAAGCTATACGCATCCCAGTTTTTAACGTTAAAGTTTCACCCGCAGCGAGAGAACGCCCATCTATTACGGAAGGATTTGCCGCGGATTGATTCTCCAACAAGACTCTTCTTGATGCCTTATCGTAGGTTAGTTTAACTTGTTGACCGCTAAGTGCCAGCGTATCATCTTCTAGACCTATAAATGAAGCTCCTTTCGGGGAGCCTTTTTTACGTCGCCCAATTGTTATTGTACGACCGCCGCCTACAGATGAACAAAGTGGGATTTTAGTTCCGTCCCCAAAACCAGATCGAATGACAAGATGCAATGGAAAGAACTCACGAGTTGCCTCCTCTTGAACTTTCACCACTACCTCAGTCTGTCTAATTGTAATTTCATCTTCTACATCATTTTGGTCAATAGTGGGCACAGGATATGGCGGGACGACCCGAGCCTGCATAGAATTAGCAAATGGTGGTGGCGGGGGCGCAGGTTGTGAGGAAGGAGTATAATTCGCAGGCGATGCATATGAAGGCACTTCAGTTTTATTTGAATTATTTCTTGTTAGTGTTATAATAAGAGCCAGAATCACTAATGCACCAGCTATCAGAGGGTATTGATTCTTCTCAATAAAACTTTTCTCAACTATAGCAGTACTTGGAGCCGACTGCACTACCTGAGTAACAATAGCCTCAGGACGTCTTTGATTTACGTCCAACGCCACAATTAGAAATGGAACCATCACTCCATCAGATCCTGGTTCATATTGTACTGTCGCGTAGAGAGGATCTTTACGTGTATTTGGAACAGGTGGCAATTGCTCGTTAGTTTCAACCGTTATACTACCACCTTCATCACCCTTCAATATAAAGGTACTGGCTTTACCTTTTTTGGGTGTCGCAACAATGTCCGTTGTCCCGTAGGTTTCAACTTTTGTCCCACGAGCGGGCGGATTTGCAATTAATTCCCTTATCGAATAACGAGTATAATCCGGCATACTCGATGCAATTTTAGCTGGCCCGCTAGCGATACTCACTTCCTGAGCATTTACATGTGATAAATTTACTGCTGCTATCATTGATAGTACAGCGATTAATAGACCACAATTTACATTGATTTTCATTATATTAGTATTTTTATTTAGACTTGTAACGAAAGTAAACAATTATAGATCCTCTTAATTTAGCTTTAAATTCCTCGGTATCTATATTTTCAGCCTTTTCGTTTAAAGGCGAACTGAACACACATGA
>CAISYO010000051.1 GCA_903889745.1 uncultured Bacteroidota bacterium
ACCGCTTCCATGTTAGCTTCTATTTTGACTGCTTCGGGTGAAAAAGTTGGTTTATTTACTTCGCCACATATTCTTGATTTCAAAGAGCGGATTCGAATTAACGGAAAAACAATCAGCGAGCAAGAAGTAATTAATTTTTGCGCGAAAATTCAAGCTCAACCCTTGGATTTCAGCCCTTCCTTTTTTGAAATAACTTTCGCTATGGCGCTATATTACTTCAAAAAGGAAGAATGTAGTATTTGTGTCATCGAAACCGGTTTAGGTGGCAGATTAGACGCAACAAATATCATTTTACCGCTTGTATCTGTTATAACGAATATTTCTTTGGAGCACACGCAGTTTCTAGGCAACACCTTGGGTCAAATTGCCAAAGAAAAGGCTGGAATCATTAAGGAATCGGTGCCGGTTGTCCTTGGTGAATCAACAACTGAAACGCTTCCAGTTTTTGAACAAATAGCGCATTTAAATAATTCGGAGCTGTACCTTTGTGATTCTGAAGGACCTGCACTCCCCTATTTGCTGCCGCTTTTAGGTAATTTCCAGCAAACTAATTTACGTACCGTTTTACGCACCTTGGAAGTTTTAAAATCCAAAGGATTTAGCATTTCCGAAACGGATATTGAAAGTGGTTTAAAAAACCTTCCTACCAACACTGGATTTTATGGCAGGATGCAATGCATTCAGGAATCGCCATTAACCATTCTAGACGTTTCACACAACTACGATGGTGTTCAGAAAACGCTTCAATCCGTTCAAGAATTAACGAAAGGAAAACTCCATATCCTTTATGGAACGAGTTCTGACAAAAACTATGAAGAAATAATTTCATTATTTCCAGAAAATTCCAAAATTAACCTGTGTACATTTTCAAGTTTTCGTTCTTTAACACTGCAACAAATGCAGCAACTAGCGGAAAAGATGGTTCCAAAACCAGCAATTTACACCGATGTGGAGCATGCGCTTAGTATCCTACAAAGTGCTGCAAACAAGGAAGATACTATTTTAGTATTCGGAAGTTTCTTTTTGATTAGCGATTTTTTTGAAAAAAAATCAAAAAAACACTTGTAAAACAGAAAAACACCCTTATATTTGCACTCGCTCAAGCGAAAAAGGGAGATTAGCTCAGTTGGTTCAGAGCGCCTGCCTTACAAGCAGGATGTCGGGGGTTCGAATCCCTCATTTCCCACTCTGATAACCCAGTAAAAATAAGAATTTACTGGGTTTTTTGTTGCCTTTAACTTTTCTTGAAAAAAGGCTGTTTTTGACCAAAAAAGGGGTGGAAATGGCAAAATGTGTGCAAATTGTGTGCAAATTTTTGACTCAGGTAATGCCATAATTGTAACTAAAATGGCAACATTAAAACTGGCACTAGACACACGTAGAGCCAAGAAAGATGGAACTTTTCCACTCGTTTTTAAACTCTATGAAAATAGATAACAATCCTACCTTAATACAACACTAAATAGTTTTAAACGGACGAACCTTCTATCTGTAAGAGAATAATTATTCTACTATTAATTTCTTAGAGTAAATATATTTTGGAGTATTTACTTGTATGGTGTAAATTCCTTTTTTATAGTTTGTCAAATCTATAATTTGGTCCTTCTGAACTTCTTGCTCATAAATCAAAGAACCAATTACTGAGTATATTTTAACTGTTGTATTTTCTGATAAATCTAAAGTGAATTTTCCATTAGTTGGATTTGGAAAAATATTGAACTTAAATTCACTATTATTAATATCTAAACCTAGATATCCATTTGTATTAATTGTCGTATTTGTTACAATTGGTGGATTAAAATCAAAATAAATGTATGCGGTATTTTTTATATCAGAATTTAAATTCAAATTAGGTAATTCATCGATATTATAGGCAAAATATCCCTGGCTAGCTTCTAAACTAGTACTTGATGCTGCTAAATTAATCCCACTAAATCTAAACGTTACTTCTCTTGTAATTGGATTAATAGTATAGGATACAGGATGACTTGAATTAATAAATCTGAAAGTAGATAAATCTAAATTTGAAGAAATAGTGTCTCTAACAACCACATTCAAGGCTGGATAATTTCCATCATTTTGAAAACGAACAGTATACTGTAAATTTTCTTTTAAATCTGGATTAACATATCTTGGTAAATTGCAATTCTTATCATTTGGATCATATGAATTTAAAACAGTTGTAGAGAAATGTAAATTATTAAAATTAAAATCTTGCTCACCGATTGCCGAAACACTAACATAAAAATTTAGTACAGTACCAGCAGGCGTGCTTCCACTAAAAGTACAAGGGAACGAAACGGTTGTATTTCCGCTCAAATACGGAACTAATATGGTAACTGTATCATTTGAAAATGAAGAATTTGGTATATTCGTAAGTGCAGGGATTACGCCAGATGGTACAGCAATTTTCACTGTACTATTTGCGAAATTACTACATGAGATATTGCAAATTTGAACAGAAACATTACCGTTTTCAATTGGAGCTATAAATTGATAAGCGGATGCTGAAGTGACTTCTAGATTTGGCGTAATTCCATTCCCATTGCACTGTAAAGTCATATTCATTGGAACATTTAGAGCTTTACCTGTTACATCAAATGAGTTTATACTAAAGTTTGGTGATGTCTGAGTATATCCATTATTTTGTAACCAATTAGTATTTATACTAACTGTATAATTACTATTAACATCTAATTCCGTATAGTATTGATTACTAAATGAGTTAATAGGATATATAGTCGTTGTTACATTAAAATCATCTACAATATCATATGGAACATTTGGTAAAAATGTTGATGTTGGATTCAATAATGATATAATATTAAAAAAACCGCAGTTTGTTGAACTGGTAATTACCCATTCTATTGTCTGTGAAATAGTAACTTGACCACCTAAAGTTGCACTAGTTACTTCTACTAAAGCGTTATATACTCCAACTTGCGAATAATCATGTTCAAAGATGTAACAGTTTTCTGAATTTGGTGCCGAAAAAACTACTAAAGTATCTAAATCGCCATCTGTCCAATCAACAATGATTTCAGCACCTGATTCAGGAAGAGATCCTGTTGCTAAACAAACAGACATATTAGAGTGACAACCTATCCCAGGAACAGAGTTATAGAGTAGATTCAATAAATTAACTTGAGCGTTTATACTGTTTACCAAAAATAACATTGTTAAACCTAATACTAATTTCATATGTATATTTTTAGATTATATTTTTCAATAAACGAAAGACGTCTTATTCAAAATTTAGTTGCATTATACTATAGACCTTGAGGATAAAATAAACCGATTGTTGGTTGGAGTCTTCAATCTATTAATGTATAACGAAAAAGTAAAGAAACAAAAGAGAACATCATCAAAGTTGTATTTAGAAAGACTAGCAGATTTTTAGGTTCAGGATCGGGTTTCAATTCTGTTTCCGCTTCATTTTATTCTCTAATTGTTCTTAGTCATATAGAAATGTGAAGCTTTTTTTGTTTCCAATAGCTGTAAATTAGTGCACCAGTTTTCTCCTAGTTCGTTACCTTTTCAAAACTTCCAAAACGAATTCCTTGTATTTTAGCAAATAGACGCCATTTGGAACATTAGAAATTTCCATATACAGTTCCGAATTACTATCCGAAATAACGGTTTGAAGTAATTTACCTTTGCTGGAAAATAGATTTACAGTATCTCCGATTTGGAAATTACCTTGAATTGTAATTCCATTCATTGCAGGATTCGGGTGAAACTGAAAAGGAGTTGCTTGCAATTCCTCTTTTAC
>CAISYO010000052.1 GCA_903889745.1 uncultured Bacteroidota bacterium
GTAGCTGCTTGGACAAAAGTTATGAACTTAGATCGTTTTGATTTAAGAAAATAATATCATTAATATTAAATAAAAAATCCGTTACATGAATTTGTAACGGATTTTTTTATGATGATAATCTTTCTTTATTTAATTGCAATCATTGAAATTTCAATATTTACGTTTTTTGGCAAACACGCTACTTGAACAGTTTCTCTAGCTGGAGCAGTTGCTTCATTGAAATAGGCTCCGTACACAGCATTGATTCGACTAAAATCTTCCATATTCATAATAAAAATAGATGTTTTTACTACGTTTTCAAAAGTCATTTCTGCAGCTGCCAAAACAGCTTTCATATTCTCCATAACTTGTTTGGTTTCGGTTTCAATATCATCTAAAACCAATTCCATTGTTTGAGGATTAAGAGCTATTTGTCCAGAAGTATAAAGTGTATTTCCTACAAGTATAGCTTGATTGTATAGACCTATTGGTGCAGGAGCATTTTCGGTATAAATTATTTTTTTCATAAGTTTAGGGTAAATAAATTAAGGTTAATTTCTATTGAAATACGCGATCTGGTAATTGACGCTTATCGTATTTAATATCGCTTAAAACAGAAGATGAAATACCAATAAAGAAACCCCAATAGGTATTTTTACCAAATGGAACCCAATTAAAACTCATGCGCCAACTTTCTAAATCTCTTTCAAAACGCAATTGTGTAAACGTAACACCTTTTTGTTTGAAATCATATCCTGATGAAAATCCAACTTTCCAACGCGGAGCTAATTCAATATTTCCAGAAGCCATTACTGAATGAGAAGATATTTCCTTTTGTCGATTAGCATTATTATAGGTAACTGAATAGGCTAGGCGTAAATCCCAGGGTAATTTTGTATTGTACCATTCAATATTTTTATCTTCTTTATTTTCATCGTCTTTATCAAATAAACTTTGTCGAGTGTCACTTAGATCGGTATTTCTTCCGAATAAATCATCACCAGTTCCACCGTTGTCTTGATTTTGTTTATTTGATTTCTTCTCGCCATCTGTGCTTGAAAAGGCATAATTCATAGTCATATTTGCACTTGTCATTCTAAATAAACTACCGCCATTATCAATATTAAAAGTGTTAATTCTTTTTCCAGCGTTGTCAATCGCATAAGGATCCAATGTCGCTCCAAAATTTAAATTTAATTTATCTTTAAAAAATTGGGTTCCACCACTTACACGCATAGGAGTCCATGCTAATGAATCGGCAGTAAAATCATAACTGGTTGCAAAGTTTAAATTATTTAACAGCATTACCTTTTTTGATTCTCCTTTTTTACTTTCTTTATCTATCATTTTAGCTTCAAAAGTATTGCTTAAGGAAATACCGACATTATTTGAATAATTTTTTCCGGGGGCACCAAATAATCCACCATCAAATTTAGTATATTCTGCAGATGTTAATCCAGTTGCATCAATATCATAGGTGTCATAATATTTTTCAAAACTAGGAGTATAACCATATGAAACATTAGGTCTCATTACGTGTCTAATAGCTTGAATTTTTTTGTCTTCACCAAAATTGAAGGTACCATAAATTGTTGTTCCAATTCCTGCAGAAAAATTATAAGTTCTAAAAGTTTCAAATCCTTTTTGTACTTCTGTAACCACTTTATTTTCAATTGAACTAAAGTATTTTTGAATCGTATTAAATGCCCATACTTCATTATAAGCAGCTCCAACTGTAACACTAAAGTATTTCAATATTTTAAAGTTGGTATTAATAGGAATACTGTGTTGAAAACCTGTTTTTGCATCTCTAAACATTTGAGGTTTAAAGAATAATGAGTCGGCGGTTCTAATTCTATTTTCTCCTCTTATGTTATATTGAATATTAATATTCTTAATAAATCCTTTTTTTATCCCGTCTTTTGGTGCAAATGGGAATATACGATCTACACTAGCTTGCAATGTAGGTAAGGTCATGTCAATTTGCTCAGTATTTGTATTTTGTGAATGGGTTGCCGATAAGGACATATTCACTTGAGGTACTGTTTGAAAAGTTTTAGAATAGGATACAGAAGAACTTAAGTTATTATTCAATGTAGAACCAACATTATTCATATTAACTGATTGTCTAAAATATTGACTACTTCCTAAATTAACTGAAGCTGAAAAACGAGAATTTGCTGCCGCTTTAGCATCTTGACTATGCGACCATTGAATATTATATTGTTTTGATTTTACATAATCAGGAAAACCTTTTTCACTTTGTATATTATTTTCAAATCTAAAATTAAATCGACCATTAAATTTATAACGTTTGGCATAGCTACTCTCAGCTCGAAGTCCATAACTTCCATTGGTATAATAATCGCCTAAAACAGCTAAATCATAATAATCACTTAATGCAAAATAATACCCTCCATTTTGAAGAAAATAGCCTTGACGATTATTTTGTCCGGGTGTTGGAATGATGAATCCAGAAGTACTTTTTTCACTCATCGGAAAATAAGCAAAAGGTAAAAATAACGGGGTAGGAACATCGGCAATTACTAAATTAGTTGGACCAACCACAACTTTCTTTTTTGGAACAAATTTTACTTTTGTAACATAAAAATAGTATTCAGGGTCATCAATATCTTTTGCGGTTGTTAACCGCGCCGATTTCATAAAAACTACCGAATCATTTTCTCGCTTTGAAATTTCAGCTTTAATATTCATTTCACCTTGTTTGGTTCGCGAATTCCAAATCAATGCTTTTCCGGTAGTATTATTGTATACAAGTGAATCGGGTTCAACAATATTTGAACCTTGAGTAAATACGGGTCTTTGAATATAATTTCCGGCAGTATCTTTTATTCTTCCGGCATATACTTGTTTTTTCTCGTAATCATATACTATTATGCCAGCTTTTATGTCAAAATCGGTATATTTTATAGAAGCTTCATTATATAAGGTAAGTTGTTTCTTTTTTTGGTCTATTTTTTCGTAATCCTTTGCATTCATTTTCACAATACCTTCTAAAACATTTTTTTTCTTCTTTACAGAATCGTTTTTAGTATTGTTTTTTGAATTAATTAAGCTAGAATTGTTTAATTTAAGTGTATCAATTGCTATAATTTCCTGACA
>CAISYO010000053.1 GCA_903889745.1 uncultured Bacteroidota bacterium
GGGATTGTCGTTAACAAAACGAATTGTACAAGAATACCACAAAGGAAGAATTAAAGTAGCGCATTCTGAAATCGGAAAAGGAACGTCAATTCAGATTAGTTACAATACAACACAAAAAAATCTCGAATAAATCGAGATTTTTTTTATAAATTAGATGTGATTTGCTTGGCTAATGCTTGAAATTCTTCTGGAGATAAACTTGTTTTTCGTTGAAAACGCATATCGTCCATATCTTGAAGCGGAATTAAATGCACGTGAACATGTGGTACTTCTAAACCCACTACTGCCACTCCAATTCTTTTGCATTCAATCGATTTTTCAATTGCTTTAGCTACTTTTCTAGAAAATTGCATTAATCCTAAATAGTGTTCTTCTTCCATATCAAAGATTTTGTTAATCTCTTGTTTTGGAATACACAAGGTATGCCCTTTTGCATTGGGATTTACATCTAAAAAGGCTAAATAATTTTCATCTTCAGCAATTTTATAACACGGAATTTCTCCGCTAACTATTTTGGTAAAAATACTGGACATAATTTAGTCTCTAGAAATTTCTAATACTTCAAATTTCAATACGCCATTTGGCACATTTATTTCTGCAATTTCTCCCACAGATTTTCCAAGTAACCCTTTTCCAATAGGTGATTTTACCGAAATTTTACCCGTTTTTAAATCGGCTTCACTTTCGGCAACTAAGGTATAGGTCATTTCCATACCGTTTGTTTGATTTTTTATCTTTACGGTTGACAACACAAGCGCTTTTGATAAATCTAGTTGAGATTCATCAATTAAACGTGCATTAGAAACTACTTCTTCCATTTTAGAAATTCGCATTTCTAACAAACCTTGTGCTTCTTTAGCAGCGTCATATTCAGCATTTTCAGACAAATCACCTTTATCTCTAGCTTCTGCAATAGCTTGCGATGCTTTAGGTCGTTCTATACTTTTAAGTTGTTCTAATTCGTCTCTTAATTTTTTTAATCCTTCGGCGGTGTAATAAGATACTGTACTCATAACTTCATCGTTTATATAAATAGAAAAAATCCCACCTGATGGGATTCCTTCTCACAAAGATAGTAATTAATTTTTAATAATTAATTTATGACATAGTATTATGTTTAGTAAAAGTGATTAAATTTGTTTTTTAATTGAACTGAAATTTTTCTATGAAAAAATACCTTCTTTTTGCTTTTGTAGTTGTATTTATGGGTTGTGATAAAGATAATTTCAGCAACAATAATCCTTATTTACCAAATTATTCCTTTGCATACAACATCAATATGAGCTTGCCTCAATACAGTAATCTACAATTTCCAAGTAATGCCGTGTACGTAAATGCTGGAAATACAGGCATAAGAGGTGTTTTTGTATTTAATACCGGAAGTGGATATGTTGCTTTTGATGCCGCTTGTCCTAATCAGGCATTGAGTAATTGCTCTACCATGACTTTAGATGGTATTAATGTAATATGTCCTTGTGATAATGTTTCCTACAGTTTATTTTCGGGTCAGGCCCAAGGTATGCAATATCCTATGAAACAGTACCGAGTGGAACAATTAGACAATTTTAATTTACGCGTTTACAACTAAAATTTCAGGTTTACTCCAAAAAGAAAATTTATTCCTGCTTGAGGATAGTAACCCGTTCCTTCTATTGTAGTGGTGCTTCCTGGATTACTCCAATCATCATCATAGGTGTAGAAATAACCATTGGACTCATATTCCAAATTGAAAATATTGTTTACCAATCCTGAAAAAACAATTGATTTTATTCCTTTATTGAGTTTCCATTCATAATTAATATTCAAATCATTTACAAAATAGGCGTCCAATTTAGATCGGTTGGAATCGATATTGCCCATGAACTGTTCACCGACATATTTTGATAAAAATGAAATTTGAAAATTATTAGTTGGCATAAAAACCAATTGATTTCCGAAGACAAAATTTGGAGAAAATGCAATATCTGTATTGCCTAAGTTTTGCAAAACACCATCTCGTTGAAAGTAGAAATCTTGGTTTTTGTTTTGGCTCAAAGTTGCATTTGGATTTAATATTAATTTGTTAGTAATTGCAATTGACGACTCCACTTCTAGTCCTACTCTATAACTTTTCCCGCTGTTGGTAAAAATTGGCGCACCCACATCATTCAAAGCACCCGTTAAAACCAATTGGTCTTTATAATTCATATAAAATGCATTGGCTGATAATTTTACTTTTTTAGTGTTGTATTTCCAACCCAGTTCATAATCAAACAAACGTTCTGGTTTTACACTTCCATTTTCATAATCATCACGTCTTGGCTCTTTGTTTGCAATTCCAAAATAGCCATAAAATGAATTTTTATCATTCAATTGATAACTCAACCCAGCTTTTGGATTAAAGAATCGAAAGGTATCATTAACATCCGAAAACTTCACACTTGTAGCTTCATAAAATACCATTCGATATTGCAAATCGGTAAATAAATTCAATTTATTCGTAACATTGTAAGATGCTTTAGTGTAGAAATTTATATCGTCTTTATTTCCAAAATCATCATAATAACGATTTGCATTTGGAACATAATTTTGTGTCCAAACTACTTCTCCAAAATGATTTCCTAAATACCGATTGGCAGCTCCGCCAATCAACAAATCAGTTTTTGCTGTTTTATAATTTAGCGAAAAGGTGGTTCCAAAAAAATCATTGTCTAACCAACGTTTTCTAACTAAATCAGAGGTGAAATTTCCGTTAAAAGCGGGCAAATTATAATCAGCCAAATTTTCATCTTCTCTATATTGTTCAAAATACCCTTTACCAATGGTATAATGAAATGCTACATTTGAAATCCACTTGTCAGACCATTTTTCGGACCAATGCAATTGAAAATGATTTTGCCAATAATTATCGGTTTCATCATCATAGAACTGAACATTCCCAGATGCATCAGTATACATTCCGGCAGGATTAAACGTTCTATCATTTTGTAATTTATCGGGATCTTCAATACCATACCAAGCCTGATATGTTTTCTCTTTTCCGCCAAAAGCCATGAATTTTATTTGGGATTTATCAGTAATATAATTTGCATTGAAAAAATACCCAAACATATTCGATGAAGCTCTATCAATAAATCCATCCGAAGCAATATTTGAAATTCGAGCATTCATTTCAAAATTGTTATGCAATCCTGTTCCAAAAGCTAAAGTGTGTTTTCGGGAAGCAAAACTTCCAACAGCATTTGAAATTTCGGCATACGCTTTTTCTTGAAATGATTTGGTTTGCAAGTTTAAACTCGCGCCAAAAGCACCTGCTCCATTAGTTGATGTTCCTACACCTCGTTGTAACTGAACGCTTTCTAAAGACGAAGCAAAATCGGGCAAGTTTACAAAAAATGTCCCTTGACTTTCACTATCATTAAATGGAATACCATTTAACGTAACGTTTATTCGGGATCCATCGGCACCACGAACTCTCATATAAGTGTAGCCTATTCCATTTCCTGCATCAGTTGTGGTAACTACAGAGGGTAAATAATTTAACAGTATTGGGATGTCTTGCCCTAAATTACGTGGAGCAAGTTCTTGTTTACTTACATTAGTAAATGTAATCGGATTTTTGTCTTTTGCTCGAACCGAAGACACGATAACATCGTTTAAAGTGTTGATTTTTGTGGTGTCTTTCTGCGCCTCTTGTGAGAAAGAAAATAGAGAAAATAAAATAAAAAAAAGATTAAAAAATCTTTGCGACTTTGTGCCTTTGTGGCAACAGTTTTTTGGTAAAGTTTTCATTCGTAAAAGTTTTACGAATAAAAGGGGCAATTACTCTTGGTTAATAAATTAATTTTTGAGATTCCTTCACTCCTAATGGAATGTATCGGTGTTGGTTTCTCTATATTCCTTGGCAGCATTACCTGCCCAGGTTCTATGGGTATGATCTCAGCTTTGAATCTGTCATTATGAAAGAATCTAAGCACCCCTTTGAGACATGACAAAGATAAAACTCTTTCGGTTAAAATTCCAAGCTTACCTTTTAAAAATTTGGTTTTTTTCTGTTTTGTTTCAAAACACTCATGACTTTTTTAGCATGTAGTCGCTTTTCTTTAATACCTCTCGGAATTTTAGTTTCTTTACGAGGCTTATCGATTTTTAAACCATTTTCAAGAATTTTCAAGAATTTTTTTAGTGCAATTTCTTTGTTTTTAATTTGGCTTCTGTTTTCTTGGCTTGTTATTAATAAGATGTTTTCTTGCGATAATTTTGATGCCAGTTTAATTTGTAAATGGGCTTTTTCATTTTCTGATAAAGCATTTGAAAGCAATAAATCGAATGATAAAATGACTTTTGATGCTACTTTATTTACATTTTGCCCTCCTGGTCCACTACTCCTAACCGCTTTAAAAGATACTTCTGAAATGAGTAGTGCTTTATCCATTATTTTCGGGTTGATGAGCAGGTTTTAGCAAATCATTTACGTTTTTTACTGGGTTAAACGTTTCTATTGGAACTTCAACAAAAATGGTAGTCCACTTAGCCATGGCACCATTCCATAAACCCGGAAGTTCTATAGCTTTAATAGGTTTGCCATTTTTTGTTTTTTCAGTGATAAACGCGCTTTTTTCATTTACAAATTGAAGTAAATCAAATTTATTTCCTTGAAAATCTGTGATTGCACAAACAATATCAACTGGATTAAAAAATTTAGCCTCATTTGCAATATCTTTCTGAATCTTATTATTAAAATCTATTTGAGAGGTTTCAACAATTTGGAGTGTTTGCCTACCTTTTTCATCTTGTACCCAAAAAGGCCCTCCACCTGGTTCACCTTCGTTTTTTACCATTCCACAAACACGAATAGGTCTATTTAAAACTTTGATTAAATAGTCTACTTTATATGATTTTTGAAAATAATTAAACTCTTCAGGTAATGAAAAAGCTAATTTAGTTTCTGTAAAATGTTTTATTTCTTTTATTTCTAATTCAGTAACATTACCTACCGAAAGCTTTTTTAAATAATTAAAAATTTGAAATTGTGTTTGCATCAAAACACCCCCAATATGTTTTTTATATTTAGTGATAATCAATTTGTGGTTTTGAGAAACATTATCAATATTTTTAATGTAAATAAAATCTGAATTTAATGAATTTAAATTTTCGATTAAAGCACCATGACCGCCTGGCCTAAAAAACAATGAACCATCTTCTAATCTAAAAGGGATGTTATTTTCAGTTACCGCTAGTGTATCTGAAGACTGATTTTGATAGGAAAAGCTAATATCGAAGTCTTCAAAAAGGTTGGTTATTTTTTCGAAATAAGGCTGAAATTTTTGGGTAATGGTAAAATGAATTTTAGTTTTTTTATTTTGAGTTTTAAAAAAATCTGCTTCAATGATGTTTTCCTCAACTGGAGTAAGAAATTTTTCTTCTTTCAAATGAAAGGGTATAATTCCTTTAGGCTGATTAGCAAAATTAAAACCTTCACTATTGAGTAGTGTTTTAATTAAAAGATAATACTTTGTATCGCTAGAATGCGAATAATAATTGGGGTATAATTGAAGTGTTTTTTCTTTTAGTAGTTTATAAAATGGGAAGTTTCTTATTCCGAAAATAAACAATGAAACGTCTTTTGCCTTATGTTTGTTGATATAACTATTTATTGTATCATTTTCAATATCGAATTCATTTAAGAACTCATTCAAAAATTTAAACATTCGGGTAGCAGCACCAGATGCAGGCACAAATTTTTCAATATTGAAATGCGCTTTGTTTTTATCAAAAAAATCAACAAAGAAATCAACTTCGTTTTCTGTAAAACTATAAATTCCATCGTTCACCGTAGCTGATCTAACTAGGTTAATCTTAGGAATTCCTTGTTTGAAAAAATCTAATTGTTGCTTAATTTTTTCAACAGAACTTCCTCTACTGATTATGTAATTTATATCTTCTTCTGTAAAAATATTTTCCATTCTTTATAGCCTAAAATAGCAATAATTGTGAATACTATAAATTGCAAACTGCTAACGGTTAATCCCTTATAAAAATACAAAGGAACAGAAATAATATCTGCAATAATCCAAACAATCCAGTTTTCAATTTTACGTTTTGCCATGAGCCACATTCCCACAAAAAATAGTGCTGTTGTAAATGCGTCAACATATGCTGTTAAATGTGTAAATTTATCAAAAAAATGGTAAACTAAAGCAATAAATAATAAGGTTACTGTAAAAATTAAACCCGAAATTTTATACTCTTTTGAATTCATAATCGAAATCGGAAATTCTTCTTGACCATTATTCCTTCTTGACCATAAATACCAACCTAAAATACTCATGACCGAATAATAAATATTAATTATAAATTCTCCATATAATTTAAAATTATACAAGATGTAAATAAAAATGAGTGTGCTTATCAATCCGGTTGGATAAACTAAAATATTATTTTTTCTAGCAAACAAAACACTTATAATTCCAAAAAGAACAGCGGTTATTTCAAGTGTAATGAAAAAAAAGGAATACCCTTTATATTGTACAAATAGTAAATCGAGCATACTTTTAACTTTATTACATTAGAATTTTAGAAAAAACAAAAGCATAACCTTCAATCAGATGAAATTGAACATAGAATTTTTCAATTTGGTTATTAAAATGTAATTCTGCAGTGCACTTACCCTCTTTAATATCAAATGCATCCTCAAATATATGCTCTGGAAAACTAATCCCTTTTTCGTTCTTAATTTTAAATATAGATTCTTTAATTCCCCAGACAATAGTTGTTTTAGTAATTTGATCTGCAATTGAAAGTCCTTGTAAATGGGTAACATCCATAAATCTAGGTGCAATTTTTAACGACTTCTCTTTTATTAACTCTAAATCAATTCCAATTACCTCATCGCTAATACAAATACACGAAAACTCGTGTGAGTGTGAAATGGAGATATGTTGAGTGATGGATGATGGGTGATGGGTGACGGATTCACTACTTTTATCTTTTAACTTTTGTCTTTTAACTTGTAAATGCGGTTTTCCGGCAGCATCATAAATTAAATCATTATCTGAAAAATCTAAATATTGCAGCAACATTCGAACAGCCAAAAACCCTTTTTGATGCGACTCCGACTTCATTCCATCCAATCGTTTTCGAGATGATTCATTTAGCGAAACTGCTCTAAATAATGAAGTTACGTCTTCGGTGATGTGCCAAAAGTACGCCGTAGTCGTTTCATTAATTTTTATAATTTTATATAATGGCATTTATAACTATATTGTTTTTCAAATCATTAGAAAGCTAAACATTTCACAAATTAATAGAAATCTTTGATAAAATAAAAAGTTATTTTGTAATTTTGCGCTCTAATTTTAGAACATACAAATATACATAATAGATGAGTACACAAACATTACCTTTTGTAGCTTATAAAGTGAAGGATATTTCACTTGCAGCTTGGGGAAGAAAAGAGATTGAATTAGCTGAAGCTGAAATGCCAGGATTAATGGCTTTACGTGCAGAATATGGTGCGAGCCAACCATTAAAAGGTGCTAGAATTGCAGGATGTTTACACATGACGATTCAAACGGCAGTTTTAATTGAAACTTTAATTGCTTTAGGCGCAGAAGTTACTTGGTCATCTTGTAATATTTTCTCAACGCAAGATCAGGCTGCTGCTGCAATTGCTGCTGCTGGAATTCAAGTTTATGCTTGGAAAGGATTAAATGAAGAAGATTTTGATTGGTGTATTGAGCAAACGTTATTCTTTGGCGAAGACAGACAACCCTTAAACATGATTTTAGATGATGGTGGCGATTTAACAAACATGGTTATCGACCGTTATCCAGAATTAGTTGCTGGAATAAAAGGTTTATCTGAAGAAACTACAACTGGTGTTCACCGTTTATATGAGAGAGTTAAAGCAGGAACATTACCAATGCCAGCAATTAACGTAAATGATTCGGTTACTAAATCTAAATTTGATAACAAATACGGTTGTAAAGAATCGGCAGTAGATGCTGTTCGTCGTGCAACTGATATTATGTTAGCTGGAAAAAGAGTTATTGTTTGTGGATATGGTGATGTAGGTAAAGGAACTGCAGCATCTTTCCGTGGTGCAGGTTCTATTGTAACCGTTACAGAAATTGACCCAATTTGTGCTTTACAAGCTGCAATGGACGGTTTTGAAGTAAAAAAATTAAACACCGTTATTGGAACTGCTGATATTATCATTACTACTACTGGTAATAAAGATATTGTTTTAGGTGCTCACTTCGAGAAAATGAAAGATAAAACGATTGTTTGTAACATCGGACACTTTGACAATGAAATCGATATGGCTTGGTTGAATAAAAACTTTGGACACACAAAATCTGAAGTAAAACCTCAAGTTGATATTTACAACGTAAACGGAAAAGATATTATCATCTTAGCTGAAGGGCGTTTAGTAAACCTAGGTTGTGCTACAGGTCACCCAAGTTTTGTAATGAGTAACTCATTTACCAACCAAACATTAGCGCAAATTGAATTATGGAACAATAGTGCTGCATACAACAACGACGTTTATATGTTACCAAAACATTTAGATGAAAAAGTTGCAATGTTACACTTAGCTAAATTAGGTGTGGAATTAGAAACATTACGCCCAGAACAAGCAGAATATATTGGTGTAGAAGTTCAAGGACCATTCAAACCTGAGTATTACAGATATTAGTATTAAGACAAAAGTATTAAGTATTAAGACTATAGAAACCCTTGCAGTAATGTGAGGGTTTTTTTTAGGATCCAAAAATTTCTTGTTGCACTTTTTTCGTTAAACTTTTGAAAACAAGTTCGTAGGAATGATTAATCAATTCGCACATCATTTTATCGGAAACATCGCTTTGGAAATGAATGGTGTTCCAATGTATTTTACTCATGTGATAACCCGGTTCTATAGCTTCATATTCGGCTCGAAGTTCCAAGGCGCGTTCGGGATCGCATTTTAAATTTAGACTTGGTGTTCCATTTTCCCAATCGGATAACGAGGTTAGACAAAACATTTTTCCGCCTACTTTAAACACCAACGTATCTTCATCAAACGGAAAATGTTCGGTGACGCCTTTTTTTGACTGGCAGAATTCGAAGAGTTGTTGAATGTTCATTTAATTTATGATTGAAGATTAACGATTTATGATTGTTGAAATTCTGAAATCGAAATTCAAATTTCTTCAATCTTAAATAAAATTGGTTTACTCGGACTCGCGTCATTCTCAAACGAAGCAAATTGTAAATTCAAAATATAACTTCCGTCTTTAACTGAATCGTTTACATAAATCATTTCGGTAATCGTGCTATTAAATCGAGCGTCATCATTAACTTGATTGATATCTTTCACATTCCAAAAGGCTTTGTGTGCCAACAATTTTCCTTCATCGTGTTCTCTGTCAACACTTGGTAAATCAATGAGCAAATGCTGAATTCCTTTTTCCCTGATAAAAATCGCTGCCGATTCTTCTAAATATGGCGGATTCGTATTCGAATAATTTAAATGTTTTTTGCTTTCTAGATTGGGTAAAGTTCTGATTACAATAGCATCTGGCAAATTTTCTCCTAAAGCAATTTCAATTTGATCTTTCGTAATGATTAAATCTTCTCCAACGCTTTTTGGTTCTACCGAAATCAATTCAGCAGTAAAGAAAAACTGCTTTAAACATTGATTGATTGAATAAAATTCGCGAGTAATATGTCCCAAACATTCCGTATGCGTTCCGTGAGCGTGCGGATTGAAGAAAATATTATTGAAATTTGTGGATGATTTTCCTTCTGAAACTTTTCCAATCCAATCACCCATTGTTACCGGTTCAATTTCGGGTGTGCTTTGATACCAAGCAATCGGATTTTGATCATTATTAGTCAGAGGAATAGAAATATCAATAGGCTTTGATAAATCGATTTGTATGTTGTTTATTGTTGCTTTCATATTTTTTAAACGCAAAGAATTAAAGATTATTCGTTTTCTGTCATACTATTTATTTTGGCGTGTATAATAAAATTGTTGCGTCCTTTGCGAAAAACTTTGCGCTCTTTGCGTTTAAACTACTCCAAATTTAATAAAAACAAATCACTCGCAATTCCATCACACAAAAACTTTCCGTTTTTTGTAGTTCGTAAAATATTCTCGTCAACAAACAATAAATGGTCTTCAATGAATTTTGCTGCTTGTTGATTCAGATAATCCAAATAAGTTTTCCCAAATTCTTCTTCAATTCGATCTAGCGAAACGCCCCAAATTGTGCGTAAACCGGTCATAATATATTCGTTATAGCGATCGGTTTTAGTTAACGTTTCAATTTCAATGGGTAATTTATTTTCTTGAATCGATTTGATATAAAGTGAATTATTTGACACATTCCAACCTCTATTTTTCCCATCATAACTGTGTGCAGAAGGACCAATGCCAATGTATTTTTTGCCCAACCAATAACTCGAATTGTTTTTTGAAAAATAATTTTCTTTTCCAAAATTGGATAGTTCATAATGAATAAAATCGTTTTCCGATAATTTGTCTACTAAAATTTGGAAATGAGTTTGCGCTACTTCGTCATCGGGTTGTGGAATTATTCCTTTTTGAATGAACGAATGCAAAGCTGTTTTAGGTTCAACCGTTAAAGCATAACTTGAAATATGCGGCACATTAAACGACAGCGCGGTTTCGATGTTTTGGAGCCATTTTTCATTGGACATATTCGGAATTCCGTAAATCAAATCAATGGAAATATTATCAAAGTATTGTGTGGCAATTTCAAGACATTTTTTGGATTCTTCCACATTGTGCGCGCGATTCATCAACTTCAAATCGTCTTCAAAAAACGATTGAATTCCGATAGACAAACGATTTACAGGTGAATTAGCTAATTGACAAATGGTATCATAACTTAAATCATCTGGATTGGCTTCAACTGTTATTTCTGGAGTTGAAACAACTTTATAGTTTCTATATACCTCATCAATCAAAAATTTCAAATCCGAAATTTCTAAAATACTTGGCGTTCCTCCACCAAAATAAATAGTTTCAATAACTTCGTTGTGGGGAGTGGGGAGTGGGGAGTTAGAAGTGCTTTTACTTCGTAGTTCAATTTCTTTTGCCAATGCCTGAACCATTTCGTCTTTCTTCTTTAATGAAGTCGAAAAATGAAAATCACAATAATGACACGCTTGCTTGCAAAATGGGATGTGGATGTATATGCCAGCCCCACCCAGCCTCCCCAAAGGGGAGGAGTTGTAAAAAACGATATTGTTTTGTTCAGAATTAAACATTTAGTTATTTTGCTCCCCCTTTGGGGGTTGGGGGGCTTATTCTCGATTCATTTTGTTTCACAAAAGCATCCCAACCCGAATAACTTTTGCCAATTTCCACTCTTCCCGAATTGAAAAAATGACAAACTGCTGCTGCTAAACCATCCGTTGAATCAAGGTTTTTTGGTAATTCTTTTAAGCCTAGCAGTTGTTGTAGCATTTTAGCTACTTGCTCCTTACTGGCATTTCCGTTTCCGGTGATGGCCATTTTTATTTTTTTGGGTTCGTATTCGGTAATAGGAATATCTCTCGAAAGTCCGGCCGCCATGGCAACGCCTTGCGCTCTTCCCAGTTTTAACATCGATTGCACGTTTTTACCAAAGAAAGGCGCTTCGATCGCAATTTCATCGGGGTTGTGCGTATCTATTAATTCAATGGTACGTTCAAAAATGACTCTTAACTTTTGATAATGATTATCGTATTTAGATAAAATCAATTCGTTCAATTGCACAAATTCCATTTTTTTATTGACCACCTTTATCAATCCGAAACCCATTATGGTGGTTCCAGGATCAATACCTAATATGATGCGTTCGTTTGCCAATTGAATTTATTTTTCAACTTTAATAATTACGGGAAGTATGAACTGCGTTTTTACTTTAATGCCGCGTTTAATTGCGGGTTCTACTTTTGGAAAATCGGCTAAACGGGCGGTTAAAATACTGTCTGCTTTTACTTTATCGTAAGCCACGCTATCTTTAGAAAATTGCGGTTCAAATTGCAAACTCGAATCGGGATTAATCGTAACTTTTACAGAAATCGTATCGGTTTCAGGATATAACATTTGCAACGTATCAATACCTATACGCTCTTGAATAGTTTGTGCCAAATAATCGAAAAAACATTGTTTCTTAACTGCTTCATCTTTAATGGTGTCACATTGCATCACTGATGGCAATTCGTCTACTTCTTCCCAATTGATTTTTTGCAATTCTTGTTGCAACAATTGATTTTCATCTGGTACTTTTTTGTCAAATAATTGACAAGAAGTTGCTAAAAGCACTAAAAATAATAATACAACTTTATGCATTTGAAATAGAATAACTTTAAATTTGTAAAAATACATTGTAAAAATAGAAATAATTTATGGAATACATTTTATTATTGATTGGTTTTTGCTTAATGCTTGTTGGAATTGCAGGCAGTTTACTTCCTGCATTGCCTGGACCGCCCCTAAGTTGGGTTGGTCTCTTACTTTTATATTTTTGTCCAACCATTGAAACAAATTATTGGTTACTAGGGATTACACTCTTGATAACAATAATAATTGGTATTTTAGATTATGTAATACCTGCTCAGGGAACTAAATTTTTCGGAGGAAGTAGTTATGGAATTTGGGGAACCAATATAGGTTTAATTGTTGGGCTTATAGCGCCTATTCCTTTTGGTTTCTTGATTGGGCCTTTTCTTGGGGCATTTATAGGCGAGTTGATATATAATTTCAATGAAAAAGAACGTGCCTTAAAAGCTGCTTTGGGTTCGTTTATAGGATTTGTTGCTGGAACGTTTATGAAGGTATTTGTAAGTTTTATTTTCTTAGTTTTATTTTTAATTATTGTTTGGCAAAATAAATCGGTTTGGATTTAATACAATCAAAAAAGCCCTGCATAAATGCAAAGCTTTTCATTGGTCTAACTACTAAACCTTATCCCAATTGCTTGGGAATAAACAACACAACTATTTTAAATATCATAAGAGGGCAAAAAAGCTTTTCATAAAAGAAAGGCTTCCTCTTTACTGGCGGTCTGGACGGGACTAACTATTATATATATAACCATATCTTAATCAAACTATTAGAATAAATATTTGTTCCTTATATTCCCAATTGTATGCCTTTTTTAGATATTAGTTATTTATTAATATTTAGGTTAGAATAATTTTTCAATTTAATCTTTTATACAACGTATTGAAAGTCCAGAATTAGAAAAAATCTGGTCAGTAAACCCTGTCCCAGCGTCAGTATATGAACAATTAAAAGATCCTTGAGGATTTGAAGGATTTGACCACCAAAAACCATAGTTTGACATTCCAATAAAATTGGAATTATAAGGAGGGTTTCCACTAAAATCATAGTTTCTCACGCCTGCAGGAAGAGCTGTAAAATTACTTTCATTTGTAGCTCCTAAATTTGGATTAGCCCAATGTAAATTTCCTGTTTCTTTTAGTTTACCGCCTGCTATTGTTGAACCACCAAGTAATGTAACTAAAATATTCCACTCTGAATCACTAGGAACATGCCATCCTAGAGGAGCTAAACCTCTTGGGTCAACAACTGCATAATAATTGTATAGCTTACCATAAACTGTACCATTTGCAGTGCTGTTTTGATAATAACACCAAGCGCCTGTAGTTAGATTTGCCCATTGAGTTGGATCTTGAACTTGCGGGATGGTATCACCATTTCTGTATTTACAGACATCTAAATTTTTCTTCATCCATTCTTGTTGCCCAATAATAACAGTGTTATAATTATTTCCACAAATATCTGTTAATCCATTTCCATTAGCATATAATACAGTTGTGGTAAAACTAATATTTTCTCCATATCCTACTCCTCTTGAATTTGTAGCATAAGCCCTAATATAATAAGTAACTCCTGGAGTTAATGAACTCATATTACTGTTAAAAGTACCATTTCCATTTCCATTAACCGTTTTTGTGCTTAATGATATTGTAGGATTAGGATTTGTGTCCCAAACAATTCCCCTTGCTGTAACATTTGCACCTCCATTATCTGATATGTTTCCTCCACTGACTGCAGATGTATAGCTTACAGAAGTGACTGGTAAAGTTGTTAACACAGGTACTCCAATAGATGTTATTGTGAATTCATTAGAATAAGTCAATGAATTACCAACATTATTGAATGCATAAACTCTATAAGTATAAGGTATGTTATTTAAAGCTGTATTGTCTGTGTATGTTGTTACATCAGCAATTGAATTGCCAATCAATGCATAATTAGTCTGAGCTGTTTTTCTTTCAATTTTAAATCCAGCTTCATTAGTTGAATTATCAGTCCATGTTAAAACTATTTGACTACTAGCAGGATTATTGCCTGTTAAATTTGTAGGATTTAATGGAACAATGGTTGTATTTGTAACGCCATCTTCTTCTGATGTTGAACAATTGATAGATAACATTGTTAGTATGACTAAAATTATTCTATTTTTCATTTTTTTTGCTTTTAAGTTATTGAAAATCATAATTATTAATATAGCGAGTGGTGCAATAATAAAATTACTATTTTATACTTATATTTCGACCAAACACTGCTTACTTAACAATTTGTCTAGAAATATTTTCAAAGTAATAAAATTATAAAAAAGGTGTTTATGTAATTGGGCTTTTTAATAGTTTTTATTTCAAGCCTTCCCAACAAGTATAGCCTTCAGGACTAGCTTGCCATTTTGCTTGATAATATAGAAAAGTAGCTTCGTTAACTTGTAATTCTGTTTCACCACAATTATCAATAGTTCCTTTGTATATATAATATACACCATTAAAATTATTCCCAGGGGTTCCACAAACAATTTCATTACAAGACGAATTATCATCTTTAGAACATGCCGTTAAAAAGGCTGAAGTAATAATAA
>CAISYO010000054.1 GCA_903889745.1 uncultured Bacteroidota bacterium
AAAATCTTCATTGTCAAGAATATCGTTGATATCGTTACAGACAACTGAATTGTTGCTATAACAACGCCAATTAGGAATGTTTCCAAGGTCCCATCTTTTGGCTCTAAGAAACTCTTTATCCTTACAATCTCCAAGAGCAATTTGGGCGCTTCTACGAACATTTCCTGAAACAACAATTTGACCGATAATGTCCAAATCTTGTTAAAATGTGTGATTTATATGTGAATAATAATTGTGTTCAAAACGATGTTTCTAAAAATGTAGAATACTTAAAAATGTTTAAAAACTTTAAACTAAACAATACTGACAAAAATTCAGGGTATCGAACAGGACCGATAGAAACGGTTTCCAATGTAATTGATGATGAAAAACTTTTACAGTCAAATTATGACTATGTTATCCATCTTCATCCAGATGTTTTTATAACAAATGAAAAGTATCTTTTAGATGTTCTATATAACGAACAGAATACAGAAAATGTTTTTATAATCAATAAATCTCTTGAAGATACTTTCTTTTTCAGTTTTGATTTTTTTATCTTCAAACCTAAAAAACTCCAAGAAAATGTTTTTAACCAATGGAGAACTTGGAACGGTATTACTGAATATTATTTATACAACGCAATTATTTCAAACAACATTCCCTATAAACTTGTAAAACGGTTTGATAACGATAACTGGTTTCCTAGAAGAATTGATTTATTAGGATTATGGCACGAACACGACTTGGAAGAAGTAAAAAAGTATTTGATTAAAAGTTTTGTAGATAGGGTAGTTTAAAATAAAGGGTAGTTTAAAATAAAAATCCCGTTTGGATTTTTATTTTTTTTTGTTTTTTGTTTTTTTTTGTTTTTTTCCCTTTCCCACCCCATTTTGTTTTCCCTTTTTATTCCCCCCATTTTTTTATTTTTTCCCTCCCTTTTCCCCTTCCCTTTTTTATTTTTTCCCTTTTGGTGTACCTGTAGGTTTGTAATTGTAGCGGATTTCCGGCGGAACAACCACAGCTGGTTTATCACAAGTAGGGCATCTGTAGACGTGGACAGTTCGAACTCGAGGAACAATAGACTCGTAGTGTTCACGGCAAACAACTATGATATTGTTTGGATACGCAATGCAATTAAGTTCTGCTTGGCGAGCACGCCAATCATAGGTTGCGTTGGTAGTCTTAGTGTTTTGCATTTCTTTTTTAGTAAGTAGTGCGTGTCCGATAATTTTAGTGGGATGCTAATTAAAAAAATCATTTTTTTCTGGGGGTAACAGTTTTGTTTACTATACCCTCAATAGTATCTCTAGGAATCTGGTTTACTAGATCAGTGTTAGTAGTTTGGGTAACAGTATCAAGTTTAGGTGGTACTAAAGAATTACCTGCAATAAACGATGTAACACCAGCAGCAGTAAGTACACCTGAAGCTATAAGTGCATCACGCACAGATGTACTAACAGTAGCGGCTTGTCTTAATGCTTCTTGACCAGCAGGAGTAGCTGCAACTCGTTGTAACAATGCCGCAGTTTGGGTGGCGGCTGCACTTCCAATACCCGGCAATGCACCAGCAAATGCTAATTGGTCAGGTTTAATAGCGGCCAACTCATCAACAATAGTTTGAGCATCCGCAGAAAGTGCTATCTTTTCACCAGTTCCAAATAGAGCCGCATCTGCTGCTTGATCTTCAGTTAAACCAGCAGTTTGTAAACCATCAATTACATCGTAAGAACCGCCCATATCATCACCAGTGCGTCCACTAGATGTCAAACCTTTTAAAGCGCCAATGTTAGATTTAGACGCTTCTTTCACTGCGTTCTTAGCTTCGGCAATAGCTGTGTTAATAATAATCTGATCTAAAGGTTTGCCGGAAATTAC
>CAISYO010000055.1 GCA_903889745.1 uncultured Bacteroidota bacterium
ATTTCTACATTTAAAGCTAAATCATCAATGCTCAATGCTTGTATATCCATTGCAGGATAATATCCATTACCTAATTGATTGCCTCCAGCAGTCATTAACCCAACAACAGGTTCACCTGTGGTCCAAGAAATTTTAAGATTGGAATTGGTTTGCGTTTTTCCAGCAGTACCTATTACTTGCTTAGAAATGGTTTGTGAGTAACCCAATGTGGTTACTAACAGAAAGAAGATTAGTTGTTTCATTGTAAATGGTTTATAATACAAATGTATTAATTTTAATTTAATAGGGGGACTATCGAAGGTGAAATTTTCATGTGGGGGTTGTGACTAGGATGGGTCTGCAATCATACGCACATACCAAATAATAAAATTAGTTATAAATTTTGAGAAATATTTTTTTTGGTTAAGTTGAAATAACAATCAAAAAGAGCACTAAACACATTTTCATTCTATAAATTAAATCGCTAATAATAGTAAATACTTGAAAAAATTTGCTTAAAACAAAGTTATAATGGAAAGTAATATGCTATTTTCAACTATAAATTACATTTAGTGGAAATGAAAAAACATAATTATTGCATTTATAATGGAAAATTATTGCTAAAAACTTCTTTAAATGAAAAAGAGGTAATCGAAAATAAAAAAAATTAATTTTTCGATTCAAAAATTTGTTTTTCTCGAACCAAAACACTATTTTTACCTTGTATAATTTTTACTTTAAAAAAGTAGTTACCCTATAGGTTACCCTATGGCGATTGACAAAACAGGAAGTACTGAAAACATTGATAGTTACAAAAGAGTTCGAGAACCTCTTTACCGGCAATGCTCAAAATGATACAGCAGATGACGGTTTCTTAAGATTATCTGCTGGTGGAGGAACAAGTGTAAATTCTCAATCATCAATTGATATTTCTGGATTTTCTACTGTTGCAGACATGAGTAATAACATTGTAATGCGAACTGCAGGCACAGAAAGAATAAGAATTGACAATAGCGGAAATGTAAATGTGACGGTAGGTTATATGTTGTTGATCCATAAGGTAATGTAGTGACAAAAGTGAGTGGATTAGTAAATGCAGGAACATTTGTTCAATTAGATAATGTTAAAGCAGGCCCTACACGAAATGGTGCAGGTGGTGGTCTTGCTGGGTTAAGTATTGGTGCAGTATCAACTGCATTTGTTGCTGATATAAGTGCAACTTATTCAAATAACACTGCTGGAGGTTCAACTGCAACTGGTGTAACATATAACACAACCGCAGCTAATTCTGCTTTTGGTTGGGGATTTGCTCAAGGTAATCAATCAACTTTTATATTGAACGACACTACAAATAGTAGAGTATATCGTATTACATTGATGATTGGTGCTTCTTATAATAATAACTTCATATCCATAGAACGATTATTATAGACTAATTAAGTGTAAATAAAATATTCAGGGAATATTATAAGACTTTACTGTCGGCAATTCTAAAAAAATACTATTTTTATAAAAAAATCGAAATGAAAAAAAATATTTTATTATTAGTTGCCTTAGTATTTGTTGTAATAGGTACTTCATATGCTCAAAAAACAAAAAAAGTAGCCGATGTTGCCACCTTTAAAAACAGCATTACTCCAGCCGAATTAAGCAAACACCTTTACATTGTGGCTGATGACAATATGGAAGGTAGAAATACTGGTGAACCAGGACAAAAAAGAGCGGGTGAATATTTAATCAACGAATACAAAAAAAACGGAATAAGTTTCCCTCCAGGCGCTACTGATTTTTATCAAAAAGTGCCCTCTGAATTCATGAAACGTGGTTTTGCACCAAAATTAAATGATTCTGAAAATATTTGGGCCTTTATAGAGGGATCTGAAAAACCTCAAGAAATTATTGTAATTTCTGCACATTATGATCATGTGGGAATGAAAAATGGTGAAGTTTTTAATGGAGCTGATGATGATGGTTCGGGAACTGTAGCATTATTAGAAATTGCACAAGCTTTCAAAAATGCTAAAAATGAAGGAAACGGGCCAAAGCGTTCTATCCTATTCTTACACGTAACCGGTGAAGAACATGGTTTACATGGATCTCGTTTTTATTCAGAAAACCCACTATTCCCTATCGAAAATACAGTAGTTGATATCAATATTGATATGATTGGAAGACGCGATACGCTGCATCCAAAAACAAATAATTATGTTTATGTAATTGGTTCAGATCGATTGAGTAGTGAATTACACACTATTAATGAAGAGGTAAATGCAAAATATACCCAATTAGAATTGGATTACAAATACAACGACCGTAAAGACCCCGAACGTATTTATTTTCGTTCAGATCATTATAACTTTGCTAAAAAAGGTATTCCTGCTATTTTCTTTTTCAATGGTATTCACGCCGATTATCATCAGTCGTCTGATACACCCGATAAAATCGAATACGATGCATTAGCAAAAAGAACCCAACTTGCTTTTGTCTTAGCTTGGGAACTCGCAAATAGACCCGACCGTATCAAGGTTGATAGAGATGGAAAATAATAAACTAAAAAAAGCATTTGAAATTCAAATGCTTTTTTTTTATAAATACTTTTTTAATTCGGTGGCATCAATATTCTCATGAGATGTATGATACACCACTACCCTATTCTTAAGTAATATTATTTGGGGCGATTGATGTTGAACATTAAATTGAATGGCTAATTCATTTGAAATATCACGATGATTTAATAAATCTAAATAATATGGAGTTATTTTATCCTGTAAATCAAATTCATTTTCAAATTGCTTTAATGCAAATCTACTAATACTACAACGGGTACTGTGCTTAAAAATCAAAACAGGTTGAGTTTGAGATTGGATTTCTAGTAATTCCAATTGGTCCATTGAAGTAAGTTCATTCCAGTGCATATCAATTTTTTTTCTTAAGACAAATAACGTAATATATTATCAAAAAATACATTTTTTTGACTCATTTAAAGCTATTTTGACCGATTTTAATTAAAAAATGAAAAAAACACCTATTTATGACAAAATTATTTTTTTTGCTTTAATTTCTTTTGAATGTTGTTCTAATAATATCGTTTGGAAAAACTACAACACTCTCGTGTCCTGATTTTGAAACAGAAGCTACACCAAAGTAAAAATTATCAATTACAATTCCTTCGAGTTCAAAATTATCAACATCTCCTACAAATCGACTAAATTCCCAATGAGGTGAAGTGGTTAATCTCCAATAAATTTTATATCCAATTACATTTTCATTCGAAACCTTATCCCATTTAAGTTTTGTATTTGGTTGAACAATCCCTCCTATTTTAACATTTCTAGGTTCTGGAGTTGCCCATGCCAAACTGGCTAATGTTATTACATTAACAGCCGTTAATTTATTGGCATATTCAAAATTTACGCCTTCAATAACATCTCCGTATTTAATGCCATTTTCTACTCTTAAATCTTGATGCTGTCGGTTGTAATTTTCATGTGCTTCCATAATTCTAACCCCAGAAAAACCTAGATCATTAAATGGTCTGTGGTGACCACCTCTTCCAAATCTATCAAATCGATACACCATCATCGGATTCATTTCTGGCATGTAAGTCGTAGTTAGTTTATGAATATATCTAGCTAATTGTCTAGAAATCCCATCTACTTCTCCACCATAAAAACGTCGATTATTTTTCTCTTTTTCAGTTTCAGTAATAGGTGTTGGTTCAGAAAATATTCTAAAAGTTCGATTATCGATTACACCATCAACACCTTCTATATTGCCAATCATATCATTGTTTAAAACTCCAATAATATCCCATTTATTCTTTTTTGCATATTCAGCAAAACCTTTCCCTCCAAACAAACCTTGCTCCTCGCCTGATAAACCTAAATACACAATATTATAATCAAATTTATACTTGGACAAAACCCTTGCCGCTTCGATTGTTCCTGCCATTCCTGTTGCATTATCATTTGCACCAGGAGCATCTTTAGTAAAATCGATTGGATCTGAATTTCTACTATCAATATCGCCAGTCATAATTACATAACGATTGCTGTTTTTTGTTCCTTTTTGAATGGCAACTACATTCACTATCCAAGTGTCCTTAGGCACTCGCTCTCCATCATTTGTAGTTACATAATCTTTTTGATAAAATACTTCCAAACAATTGGAACAATCTTTGGAAACTTTTTCAAACTCAGATTTTATCCAACGTCTAGCCGCACCAATTCCTCTTTTATTTGATATAGTATCACTAAAAGTATTTCGAGTACCAAAATTGGCTAATGTTCGAATATCACTTTCAATTCGCTTTGATGAAACATCTTTAATTAAAGAATAAATTTTTGGATCAGTTTGTGAAAATATTAATTGCATCATAAATAATAATACAACAAGGAAATTTTGTTTCATTTGCATTTTTATTTCAAATTTAGTAATTATACAATGAAAATTTCGTTTAACTTAGTTAAAAATAAATTTACTATGAAGCTACCAAAAATTTATATACTCTTATTCTTTATCGGACTCATCATCTCCGGAATTAATCCAAAGGAATATTTCACTTGGTTTTTAGAAGTTTCACCAGCAATTATTGGTTTACTGATTTTAGTTTTTTCTTATAAAAAATTTCAGTTTACCAATTTTACGTATTTATTTATTCTGATACATTGCTATATTTTATTCCTTGGTGGTCATTATACGTATGCCGAAGTACCCTTATTTGATTGGATCAAGGAAACCTTTGAGCACAGCCGAAATAATTATGATAAAGTAGGTCATTTTGCACAAGGTTTTGTTCCGGCAATGATTACGCGTGAATTATTCATTAGAAAAAATGTAGTGGCCAACAAAAACTATTTCAATTTTATTATTGTTGCAATTTGCCTAGCGATTAGTGGTGCTTATGAATGGATTGAATGGTGGATTTCGATTGGTACCGGTGAAGGTGGCGATGCCTTTTTAGGAACTCAAGGCTATGTTTGGGACACACAATCTGATATGCTCTTGGCAACCATAGGTGCTTGTAGTATGATTTTACTTTTAAGTAAAAAACATGATGCGGCTATTAATAATTTAATTCCATAATTAAAAAATGTTACAACTTAATTTCTCGCCGTTTCCTAAACTCGAATCAGAACGTTTACAATTTCGAAAATTAACGCCAGAAGACGCTCCTGAAATTTTACTTCTTAGAGGTAATCCAGAAACGATGAAATATATTCCAAGACCATTAATTATAAGTATTGACGGTGCTTTGGCACACATAAAAATGATTAATGACAAAATAGACGAAAATATTGATATCAATTGGGCTGTAACCGAAAAAGGAAGCGATAAATGTATCGGAATAATGGGCTTTTACAGAACGCAACCCGAACATTTTAGAACCGAATTAGGCTACATGATTACACCTGAACATTGGGGTAAAGGTTATGTAACTGAGGCAGTAACTGTTTTATTAGATTTTGCTTTTAATACTCTTCAGTTTCATTCTATTGAAGCGGTTATTGATTCAAGACACAAAGCTTCTGAGCGTGTTTTACAAAAAGTTGGATTTGTAAAAGTAGCCCATTTCAAAGAAAATTTTTATTACAACAATGAATTTACAGATACCGTAATCTATGGTTTGTTAAAACGAAATTTCAGAAAACAATAGTTTCCTTTAAAATTATCAATTTTTAAAGTACCTTTGCCCTTCATGCAAAAGACAATTAACATACTCAATAAAAGAGCAAAATTCGATTACGAGATTCTTGATAAATACTCGGCTGGAATTGTTTTAACAGGTACCGAAATTAAATCCATTCGATTAGGAAAAGCTTCTATTACGGAAAGTTTTTGCGAATTTCATGAAGGCGAACTTTTTGTGATTAATTCAAATATTGAAGAGTATTTGTATGGAACACATTACAATCACAAAACCAAAAGTGAACGCAAACTTCTATTAAATAAAAAAGAACTAAAAAAATTAAACAAAGATTCAGAAAATAAAGGACTAACTATAGTTCCGCTTCGATTGTTTACCAATGAAAAAGGATTTGCAAAACTAGAAATTGCACTTTGTAGAGGTAAAAAGAACTACGACAAACGCGAATCTTTAAAAGAGCAAGACACAAAAAGAGATTTAGATCGAATAAAAAAGACTTTTTAGCTTTTTTTTACCAAAAATTATGACTAAATTTGTCATGAAATTAAAAGCCATTACGATATGAAAACAATTTTAAAAACTGCAAGAGAGCAAAAAAACATCAAAACCAGAGAGTTGGCACAGCTTTTAGGTATTGATCAGGCGCTCATTAGTAAATTTGAAAATGGCTCTAGAAAACCTACGCGAGATCAAATTGTAAAATTAGCTTCGGTGCTTGAAATTAATTTTGAAAAATTAATGATTGCTTGGTTGAAAGAAAAAATATATGCTGAAATTGGCGATGATCGCTTTGCATTTGAAGCAATTCATCAAGTTAAAGAAGAAATGGCTTATTATGCTTCATTTAAGCGCGCTCCTTTATCAACTAAATTGGAACAAATAATTAAAGAAATTGATGGTTTAAAAAATGAATTACATCAATTTAGAAAGTATGATAGCTTTAGAGTAACACAAGCTTTAGAACTAGAATACACGTTTGAAAGCAACAAAATTGAAGGAAATACATTAACCTTAAAAGAAACAGATTTAATCGTTAATGAAGGATTAACTATTTCTGGGAAAAGTATGCGTGAACATCTTGAAGCAATTAATCATCAAGAGGCAATTGCTTATATCAAAGAATTAATGGATAAAAACACCACTATCAATGAGCGTGAAATTTTATGTATTCACAATTTAATACTTAGAGGAATTTATCCTGAAGATGCAGGCAAATATAGAAAAGTACAAGTTATGATTAAAGGAAGTTCTCATATGCCACCACAACCTTTTTTAGTAGCTAAAGAAATGGAAGAATTGTTTATTTGGTATCAAACTAATAAAAACAATTTACATCCTGTAATTTTAGCTGCTGAAATGCATGAAAGATTAGTTACCATTCATCCGTTTATAGACGGAAACGGCAGAACTTCTAGATTGTTAATGAATTTAATTTTATTACAACATGGCTATGTAATAGCTAACATAAAAGGTACAAATGAAAGTAGAATGCAGTATTACAATGTTTTAGAAGCTTGCCAAGTAGAAAACAATAAAGAAAATTTTCTGCTTTTTATTGCACAAACGGAGAAAGAGTGTTTAGAACGCTATCTTTCTATCCTCAAACCTAATTAATCCCGATACTTCGGGATTAATTTTTATTTTCTAATAAGGGTACAAATTTAAAATCGCCAAATTCATGTTTTTCAAATTGTGTTTCGTTTTTACGAATTAGCAATGTCATGATTTGTTCTTTTTCACCTACAGGAATAACAAGCCTACCTCCTATTTTTAACTGTGCCATCAAGGGTTGCGGAATAATAGGTGCGCCAGCGGTAACAATAATACTATCAAACGGAGCAGCCTCAGGCAATCCTTTATAACCGTCTCCAAATACCATTTTTTTTGGATGATATCCTAGCTTTGGTAACTCGCGCGAAGCATTTTTAAACAATTTATTTTGACGTTCAATCGAAAAAACAACAGCACCTATCAAACATAAAACAGCGGTTTGATAACCACTTCCGGTTCCTATTTCTAATATTTTATCGCCTTTTTTAATTTCTAAAAGTTGGGTTTGAAAGGCAACAGTATACGGTTGAGAAATCGTTTGATCTGAACCAATTGGAAATGCCATATCTTGATAGGCAAAATTTTCAAAACTAGAATCTAAAAAAAGATGGCGTGGAATTTTACTAATAGCTGCCAATACATTTTTATCGGTAATTCCTTTTTCCTCCAACTGTTTTACTAGCTGATTTCTAAGTCCTTGATGTTTATTAGTATCTTTCAATTTGGGTGGAAATTTATTTCGTAAAAATAGCTTGAAAATAATCAAAATGCAAATTCAAAATCCCAAAAAAATACTTTATTAAATCATTGGAATTTGGAATTTCAATATTGGAATTAATGTAATAATTAGTACTTTTGATAAAATTTAATTCTATGCTTAAAGTAGGCGTTTTAGGTGCAGGTCACCTCGGAAAAATACATTTACGATTATTAAATCAATCTGAAAAATATGAATTAGTAGGCTTCTACGATGCTTTTGAAGAAAATGCTGATAAAGTTGCTGCTGAATTTGGTTATACTAAATTCGACTCCATTGTAGCTCTTATAGCTTCTGTAGATGTGGTAGATATTGTTACACCTACGCTGCAACATTTTGAATGCGCAAAACTAGCCATTGAAGCTGGAAAACATATTTTTATAGAAAAACCAATCGCTACAACAGTTTCTGAAGCAGAAGAAATTGTGGCTTTGGCAAATAAATATAACGTTAAAGGTCAAGTTGGACACGTGGAACGTTTCAATCCTGCTTTTACTGCTGTTAAAGATAAAATTGACAAACCGATGTTTATTGAAACGCATCGCTTGGCGGAATTTAATCCACGAGGTACAGATGTTCCTGTGGTTTTAGATTTAATGATTCACGATATTGATGCGATTTTAAGCGTAGTGAAATCGAAAGTAAAAACGGTTAATGCGAGTAGCGTTGCCGTAATTTCTGATTCTCCAGACATTACCAATGCACGTTTAGAGTTTGAAAACGGTTGTGTAGCCAACATAACAGCGAGTAGAATCTCTATGAAAAATATGCGTAAATCACGTTTCTTCCAAAAAGATGCATACATTTCTGTAGATTATTTAGATAAAATTTGCGAAGTCGTTCGTATGCAAGATGCACCAGAAACACCAGGTGATTTTGATATGATTTTACAAAATGCAGAAGGTGTGAAAAAACAAATTTATTTTGACAATCCAAATGTAAATCCAAATAACGCCATTTTAGACGAATTGGAATCGTTTGCAGATGCTATAAATAACAACGCAACTCCTATTGTATCTTTAGAAGATGGAACAGAAGCGTTGCGTGTAGCTTATATGATTATAGATTCTATGGGAAAATAAGCCCTCTAACCCCCGAAGGGGGAATTAAAACGGAGTAAAATCAACTATTTGATATAACTCAATTTAGAAATAGTAATTGACAAAAAGAATATATAATTCAAATTTATAAACCCTACTTACCCCTAGTAGGAATTCCCCCTTTGGGGGTTAGGGGGCTACTATGAAACAAATAGCCGTAATAGGATCAGGAACAATGGGCAACGGAATTGCTCATACTTTTGCACAAGCTGGATTTACCGTTAAATTAATTGATATTTCTGAAAAATCATTAGAAAAAGGAATGTCAACTATTGCCGCTAACTTAGACAGAATGGTTACTAAAGGAAGTATCACAGAAGAAGACAAACATAAAACTATTTCAAATATTATCACTTATACAGATATAAATGATGGTGTGGTGGGTTGCGATTTGGTTGTTGAAGCTGCAACAGAAAATGTAACGCTAAAAATGAACATCTTTAAGCAATTAAGTGATATTTGCGACCATAATGTAATTTTAGCATCGAATACGTCATCAATTTCAATTACTCAAATTGGCGCTCAAGTAGTTCATCCAGAACGAGTTATTGGAATGCACTTTATGAATCCTGTGCCGATTATGAAATTGGTTGAAATCATTCGTGGCTATTCTACTTCTGATGAAGTGACTAAAATTATTATGGATTTATCGGTAAAATTAGGTAAAACTCCAACCGAGGTAAATGATTATCCAGGTTTCGTAGCCAACAGAATTTTAATGCCAATGATTAACGAATCTATTGAAGCGTTATATAACGGTGTGGCAGGCGTATCTGAAATTGATACAGTGATGAAATTAGGAATGGCGCATCCAATGGGACCGTTGCAATTAGCTGATTTTATTGGTCTTGACGTTTGTTTATCTATCTTAAATGTAATGTACGACGGATTTAAAAACCCTAAATATGCACCTTGTCCGTTATTAGTAAATATGGTAATGGCTGGAAAGTTAGGTGTTAAATCTGGTGAAGGATTCTATGATTATTCGGAAAGTAAAAAAGCAGAGAAAGTTTCAAAACAATTTAAATAAAATTTAACCACAAAGAGCACGAAGAAAGCACAAAGCTCACAAAAATCTTCGTGTTCACTGTGTAAACTTTGTGACCTTAGTGGTTAGGTAAAATGGCAAAAATAATCCCTTTTAAAGCAGTTCGTCCCACAGCAGATAAAGTTGCATTGGTAACTTGCAGAACCTATGAAGATTACAGTTCTGCCGAACTTGCGGCTTGGCTTAGTTTTAATCCGTATTCGTTTTTGCACGTGATTCATCCCGCGTATGCGAATACTCAAAAGATTACTTTAGACAAGCGTTTTAAAGGTGTTTTACATAAATATCAGGATTTTAAAAACGAAGCTATTTTAATTTCCGAAGAACAACCTGTTTTTTATTTGTACGAAATACAAACCAAAAGTCAAACATTTACTGGAATTATTGCAGGAACATCCGTTGAAGAATATCAAAAAAATCAGATTAAAAAACACGAAGATACTTTACAATATCGAGTAGAATTATTTAAAGATTATTTACATCAAACAGGATTTAATACCGAACCAGTTTTGATTACCTATCCAGATTCTGTTGAAATAAATACGTTTATTTCGTTACGAAAAAAGAGTGAACCCATTTATGCCTTTGCCACTCCAAATAAGGAAAAGCACACGTTGTGGAAGATTGAAACACAATCAGAAATAGATTGGTTAGAAGAACATTTTGAAAACATTCCGAATTTATATATTGCAGATGGGCATCACCGTTCAGCTTCTGCAGAATTGTTATACGAACAAAACAAAACGTTAAATAACAAGAATTTAAATTATTTTATGAGTTTTCTAATTGCCGAAAGTAATGTGAAAATTTATGAATTTAATAGAATTATTC
>CAISYO010000056.1 GCA_903889745.1 uncultured Bacteroidota bacterium
TAATATTGATAATCTCATCAATTCTAGTGGTGTAACATTTAGAAAGTCTTTCCTGTTTCATTTTCCACTGTCTGCCAAGAGATTGATTGGCAAACTTGACTTTATTAGTGCCATAACTGCTATTCATTTTATCAATAACGCCCATTAGCGGTTGGTGTTTTGGGTTTGAACTATTGAATAAAGACAACTGTGTTTCATTGTTTGGCGTTAACCCCATTACGACAACGCCTGCTTTTTTATAGTGGTATCCTTCTCTGAAAATGGCTTTCAATCCGATTTGAGCATAATGGTTTAATTCTATGGTTGAATTGGTAGGAAAGTCGGTGTTGATGACAATGCTTCTGGAATATTGTGGCTGGTCTTTGCGAAAATAGTTCGTTTGAACAAAAACCAGTATCATATTGCAATGGCTGTTTTGTTTTCGTAATTTTTCAGAGCAGGAAGCGGTAAATGTTGCAACTCTTTCGGATAACTCTTCCTGTTTGGTCATTGCTTTTTCAAATGAGCGTGTGGTAGCAATCGTTTTTTTGGATTTTGGTTCCTCTAAATCTAAGGTAGGCTTGCCTTCCAATTCGTGTTTTAGTCTTAAACCCACTACCGACAACTCTTTACGAACCCACTCGTCTGAGAGTAGTGTAAATTGATACGCATTGAAGACATTCTTGGCTTGCAATCGCTTGGCGTGTTTTCTTCCAATGCCCCAAACGTCTGCTATCTTAGTCCATTTTAGGGCTTTAATTCTTTTTTCTTCCTGGTCTATAAAGTAAACACTTTGGGTTCTTTCGGGGTATTTCTTAGCTATTTTATTGGCTACTTTGGCTAATGCTTTGGTTGGGGCAAAACCGATGCTTACCGGGATGCCTGTTCCTTTTGTAACGGTTCGCTGCATATCTAATCCGATTTGCTGCAAATCAAATAAATCAAAACCTTTGAATTTCAAGAAAGCTTCATCAATACTATAGATTTCAATCTCTGGGGTATATCGCGTTAGAATATTCATCACTCTTGAACTCATATCGCCATATAAAGCATAGTTTGAAGAATACACAAAAACCTGATTGGCTTCAAAGAGTTGTTTGTACTCAAAAGCCGGAGCCCCCATAGGAATGCCTAAGGCTTTGGCTTCATTGGAACGCGCAATCACACAACCATCATTATTAGAAAGAATCACCACGGGTTTGTTTCTTAAATGAGGTTCAAATGCTCTTTGACAAGAAGCATAGAAGTTGTTGCAATCGACTAAAGCGAACATTTTATAGCGTAATTAGTGAATAGTGTTTCTCTTGATAGGTTGTCTTTTTAAAAGAATTTTATAGCATTTATCACAATGCCCCAAATGATGAAGTCGTTTTCGGAGGTCACTTTTATGGGTTGGTAATTTTCATTTTCGGCAATGAGCCAAACGACCTCTTTCTCTATTTTAATTCTTTTTACCGTGAATTCCCCATCGATTTGGCATACGGCTATTTTATTATCTTGAGGTTCTAAACTTCGGTCAATAACAAGGAGATCGCCATCATTAATGCCA
>CAISYO010000057.1 GCA_903889745.1 uncultured Bacteroidota bacterium
ATAAGCCGTAATTTTATGAAAAATTTAGAGATCATGAAAAATATAAAACTTTTAGTCGCATTATTTTTAATAACAATTACAGCCACAGCACAGTTTACTCAAAAAGCGCTGCCATATACTTACAATGCCCTAGAACCATTTGTAGATGCTCAAACAATGGAAATCCATTACAGTAAGCATCATGCGGCCTATGTAAAAAATTTAAATGCAGCTTTAACAGGAACTGCCGATGAAAAATTAAGTTTAAACGAAATTTTTGATAAAGTATCAAAATTACCAATGGCGGTTAGAAATAATGCTGGCGGACATTATAACCACGAGTTGTTTTGGTCTGTGTTAACCCCTGAAAAAAACACTAAAATGTCAACAGAATTGGAAAATGCAATTAACGATACTTTTGGTAGTTTAGACAAATTAAAAGAAAAAATAAACGCTGCTGGAGCAAGTCGTTTTGGATCAGGCTGGGCATGGTTAGTTGTTACTAAAGAAGGAAAATTAGTGGTTAGTTCAACTGCAAATCAAGATAATCCTTTAATGGATGTTGCCGAAGTGAAAGGAACACCAATTTTTGGAATCGATGTATGGGAACATGCATACTATTTGAAATACCAAAACAAAAGAGCAGATTATTTAGCTGCTTTATGGAATGTATTTAATTGGACAGAAATCAGTAATAGATATAAAGCGGCACTATAGTTTTTTATTTAATTTTTTTAGTAACTTTCGACACAATTTAAGCGGAATATTTACGTATGATTAGTACCAAAAATTTACGATTTTCTTATTCTAAAGACCAAGATTTTATTTTTCCTGATTTGTATTGCGAAGCAGGAAGTACGTTGCTTATTACCGGAGATTCGGGTAAAGGAAAAACAACTTACTTACACTTGTTGGCAGGATTGTTGCAACCAACATCGGGTGAAATTTTAATTGATAAAACCGATTTAGTTTCATTATCAGAAAAGAAAACAGATAGATATCGCGGAAAAAATATCGGTTTAGTTTTTCAAAAATCCTATTTCATTGCGGCTTTAACGGTTCTAGAAAATCTACAAATGGCAAGTTGGTTAGCAACAGGTAAAAAGCATACTAAACGTGCAAAAAGATTGTTAGAACAATTAGGAATTGAAAATCAAGCATCTAAATTGCCATCTCAGTTGAGTATTGGTCAACAACAAAGGGTTTCAATTGCTCGCGCATTAATGAATGAACCAAAAGTACTTTTGGCAGACGAACCAACTTCTAGTTTGGATGATAAAAATGCTGAAAAAGTAATTGATTTGCTAACTTCTTTGTCAAAAGAATATAAAGCAGCTTTACTTATTGTAACGCACGATAGCCGAATTAAAGAAAAATTCATTAATAAAATTACTTTAGTATGATTGCAAAATTAGCGTGGAAAAACATTTGGTTTAAACCATTAAATACTATCTTGAGTGTTATTTTATTAACATCGAGTGTCGCAATAATCACTACTTTAATTTTGGTTGAAAAACAATTTGAAGAAAAATTTTCAAGTAATATTGAAGATGTAGATCTTGTTTTGGGCGCCCAAGGAAGTCCGTTGCAATTAATTTTATCTTCGGTTTACCAAGTAGATGCTCCAACCGGCAATATTAATTTTGATTCAGCAAAAGTATGGATGAATAATCCCTATGTAGAAAAAGCAATTCCATTAGCCTTTGGCGATAATTATCGCGGTTATAAAATTTTAGGAACAACTCACGATTATTTAACAAAATTCAAGGCAAAAGTGTCCGATGGAAGACTTTATGAAAAGAATTTTGAAGTAGTAGTTGGAAGCGAAATCGCTCAAAAATTAAATATAAGTGTTGGAGATGAATTCTTTGGCTCACATGGTGATGCAGAAGAAGGTGAGGTGCACGAAAACTATGCTTACAAAGTAGTTGGAATAGCAACTAATACTGGAAAAGTGGTTGATAATTTAATTCTTTGTACTATTCCCACTGTTTGGCAAATGCACAGCGGACATGAAGAAAATCCTGCGCATGGCGAGGAAGGGCATGTGCATAAAGAGGCGAATTTAACTCTAGATGAACCTAATATGGAAATCACAGCAGTTTTATTGAAAGTTCGCAATCAAATGGCAAAACTAACTTGGCAACGCGTCATTCCACAAAATACAAAAATGCAAGCAGTTTCACCAGCTTTTGAAGTTAATCGTTTGTTTGGTTTATTTGGTATAGGAGTAACGGCGTTGCAATATTTAGCCTACGGAATTATGTTAATTTCAGGAATTTCGATATTTATCGCCTTATTCAATACTCTAAAAGAACGGAAATCAGAATTTGCATTGCTTCGTGTTAATGGAGCAGGCAGATTTCAATTATTAAAAGTAGTAATGATAGAAAGTTTATTGCTTTGTGTAGTTGGGTTTGTTTTTGGTACGATTTTAGGTAGAGTTGCATTGAGTTTTCTCTCTAATTCCTCAGAAGCAGATTTTAAAATGAGTTTTAATCCGTATGAATTTCTTTGGGAAAAAGAAGGAACGCTGTTTTTACTCACCCTATTTGTTGGCTTTATTGCTGCTTTGATTCCTGCGATAAAAGCCTATAATTTAAACATATCAAAAACATTAGCCAATGCGTAATTTTAGTAAAATAGTTTTAGCCTTAGTTGTATTTATTTCATTAATGGGTTTCGAAAAAAACTCTAAAATTGAAAAACCATCAATAAATAAAACAACAGTTGTAACAGACACACTAACTTGGAAGTTATTAGGTGACATCAAATATATCCGTAAAAAACACGCCTCTTATGGTGAAGTAGAATTTCCACAAGTCAATTTAAAATTAAAAGCATATCACAATAAAACAGTTTATTTGACAGGTTTTATTGTGCCTATTGATTCAAAAAATTATGCGCTTAGTAAAAATGTTTTTGCTTCTTGTTTTTTTTGTGGAAAGTCTGGACCTGAAACCATTGCTGGATTAAAGTTTAAAGGAGGTTTTCCAAAGCTTAAAACCGATACCTATTTGACAATTAAAGGAACATTCAAAGTCAATGAAACCGATGTTGATAATTGGATTTACAATATTGAAAATGCTGAAATAGTTTCTAAAAAATAATTAAAGTTGCAAGATTTTAAACATAAAAAGCATCTCTTTTTTGATTTAGATCACACGCTTTGGGATTTTGATAAAAATTCGGCGTTTGCGTTTGAAACTATTTTTAAGGAACGCGATTTTGAAATTTCACTAGATGATTTTCTCAAAATTTATATTCCTAGAAATCAACATTATTGGAAATTGTATCAAGTGAATCAAATTTCGCACGAAGATTTACGCTATTTTCGTTTGAAAGATGTTTTTGATGCATTGAAATTTGAAATTTCAGATGCAATTATTGATCAAATTTCAGATGATTATATCAACTATTTACCGGAGAACAATCATTTATTTGACGGCGCAATCGAAATTTTAGATTATTTAAAGCCCAATTATAAATTGCATATTATAACCAATGGTTTTGCTTCAGTGCAATCAAAAAAATTGAATAATTCTAATATTGTTCATTATTTTGATACGATTACCAATTCTGAAATGGCGGGTGTAAAAAAACCACATCCAACTATATTTGATTTTGCTTTATCTTTGGCAAACGCTTCAAAGGAAGAAAGCTTAATGATAGGCGATAGTTATGAAGCTGATATTGTTGGCGCACAAGAAGCCGGTATTGAAGCCATATTTTTCAACGAGCAAAATATCGAAGTTGAAAATCAAGTTTTGCAAATTAAACATTTATTAGATTTAAAAAATATATTATAAATCATGAAAAAAATAGTTTTGTTATTCGTTTTATTTACCTACACTTTTTCCATTGCTCAGGAAAATTATAAATATGTAATTGTACCGAAAAAATTTAGTTTTTTCAGTCATGAAAACGAGTACAATACTAGTTCAATGACAAAAGCTTTTTTTGAGAAAGAAGGATTTGTTGTTTATTATGACACCGATGAAGTTCCGGTTGAACTAGTTAATAATAGTTGTTTGGCACTTTTTGCAAATCCACTTAATACCAAT
>CAISYO010000058.1 GCA_903889745.1 uncultured Bacteroidota bacterium
AAAATCTGCGATAATCAGTTCAATCCGAGTTATCCGCGTTCAAATGTTGAGGTCATTAGCTACAAGCATAAATAGTAACTGTAAAAAAGTTTAAACGCAAAGTTTGCAAAGTTTTACGCAAATAAAGGCGAAGAAAATCTGTGATAATTTGTGGAATCTGTGTTACCCGCGTTCTAAAACCTGAAACCTGAAACCAAAAACTATTCCACTTCAACCGCAAATTGAGAATCATAAAGTTTTCTATAAAAGCCATCCGGATGGGCTAATAATTCTTGATGCGTGCCTTGTTCCACAATTTGGCCTTTGTCCATGACAATAATTTTACTAGCATTAACAATGGTTGCTAAACGGTGTGCAATCACAATCGAAGTTCTATCTTTGGTAATGGTTTCGGTTGCTTTTTGTATTAATTCTTCCGAATGCGTGTCAATAGAAGAGGTAGCTTCATCTAAAATTAAGATACTTGGATTACTTACATAAGCTCTCAAAAAGGCGATCAATTGGCGTTGGCCCGAAGATAGCATGACGCCGCGTTCTTTCACATTATAATCATAGCCTTCGGGTAACGACATAATAAAATCGTGTACGCCTATTTTCTTAGCAGCAACAATTACTTCCTCTCGGGTTATGTTTTGATTGTGGAGCGTAATATTGTTATAAATACTATCGGAAAACAAAAATACATCTTGTAATACAATGGCTATTTGCTTGCGAAGACTTTCTAACTTATAGTCGTTGATGTTTCGGTTATCAATTGTAATTGTGCCCGAATTAATTTCGTAAAAACGATTCAATAAATTAATAATGGTCGATTTTCCAGCACCCGTACTTCCCACAATAGCAATAGTTTCACCAGGGTTCACTTTAAGATTGATTCCTTTTAAAACTTCTTCATTTTTGATATAACTAAAACGCACGTCTTTTAATTCGATAGTTCCATTAAAATGAGAGGCTACAACGGTACCCTTATCTTGCACATTTTCTTCGGTATCTAAAATTTCAAAAACTCGATCTGCGGCTACAATCCCCATTTGCATCACGTTGAATTTATCAGCAATTTGACGTAATGGATTGAACAGCATGTTAATTAACATTGTGTAAGCAAATAAATCGCCAATGCTGCTATGATTTGCGCCACTAATTATTGATATTCCTGCTGAATATACAATAGCACCAAGGGTTAAAGACGAAACAATATCGGCAATAGGGAAGAAGATGGAGTTGTACAAAATGTTTTTCAACCAAGCGACATTGTGTTTTTGATTGATTTCTTTAAACTTTTCCAATTCAATGTTTTCACGATTGAATAATTGTACGATTTTCATTCCAGTTAAACGTTCTTGAACAAAGGTGTTTAGATTAGCTACTTCATTTCGAACGTCATTAAAGGCAACTTTCATTTTCTTTTGGAAAATATCGGTGGCAAAAATTAAAACAGGCATAGCAGCTAAAACAATAAGCGATAATTTCCAGTTCATGAAAAACATAATGGCTAAAATTACGATCATTTTCAACACGTCACTCACAATCATGAACAACCCTTGACTGAAAATACTAGCAATAGATTCAATATCAGATACCGAACGGGTTACTAATTTCCCTACCGGTTCCATATCAAAATACTTCATTTTAAACGAAGTAATGTGTTTAAAAAGTTTGTCGCGTAAGTCTCTAATAATGTCTTGCCCTAACCAGTTTGCCCAATATGTAAAATAAAATTGTGCTAAAACTTCGAGTAATAATACTACAGCCATAATGACAACATAAACCAATAATCCGTGTTTGTCTTCGGGTTTAATATATTCGTCAACGGTTTTTTTTAATAAATAAGGTCTGGCAGCAGCGAAAATCGATAGTAATATTGCCCAAACAATTACCCAATTGAACCTTTTTTGGTAAGGCTTTGCGTAGAGTAATACTTTTTTAAGTGAATTGGATTTGATGAGCTTCATTTTTCTATTTTCTACTGTCTATTTTCTCTCCTCTATATATGGATAAGCTACATTAACTAAATATAATCCGTGTGCCGGAACTGAAAATCCTGCTTTATTTCGGTCTTTACTTTCAATAATGGTGCTCAAATCGGCCACTTCAATTTTTCCTAAACCAATATTTACCATGGTTCCTACAATGGCTCGCACCATATTTCGCAAAAAGCGATCAGCAGTGATGGTAAAGATAAGTTGATTTCCTGATTGTTTCCAGTGTGCTTCCGAAATTTTACAATTAAACGTATTCACATCGGTATGTACTTTTGAAAAACATTCAAAATCGATGTATTCAAATAAAAGGGAACATGCTTCGTTCATTTTTTCTACATCTAAAGGGAGTGAATGGTACCAACTACCCTCAGCAATAAAAGCGTCTTTAAAAGTGTGAATGTAATATTCGTATGTTCTGGAAGTGGCATCAAAACGAGCATGAGCATCTGGATGAACTGAAAAAATTCGGTAAATTACAATCGAAGGCGGTAAAAACGAATTCAATTTGTGTGACCAATAATCGGATTCTAATTCTAATTCGGTATCAAAATGAGCATACATTTGTTTAGCATGCACACCTGTGTCGGTTCTTCCGGCGCCTACAATAGCAATTTTCTCTCGAAATAGGGTAGAAAGTGCCTGTTCCAGAGTTTCTTGGACTGATGCTGCATCAGGCTGACTCTGAAATCCGTGGAAGTTTTTTCCGTTGTAAGCAAATGAAATGAAATATCTCAAAATGTGGTCTAAAGTTTTAAAGTCGCAAAGTTACAAAGAAAATGACGTATTGTAATTCAAAGTTTTCTTAATTAAAAAGAAAAAGCTACATAGCCTATTATATTTTTTATCAACTTTGCATCTTAGGCACTTTTTACTTTGCAACTTTTTATAATGAAGAAAATCTTACTGCTATCTGACACACACAGTCACATTGACGATGTTATATTAAAATATGCCAACCAAGCCGATGAAGTTTGGCATGCGGGTGATATTGGTGATTTAGCGGTTACGGATGCGATTAAAAAGGTAAAACCCTTACGCGCTGTTTATGGTAATATTGATGATGATAAAGCCCGAATGGAATTTCCATTGAACAATCGTTTTTGGTGCGAAGGAGTAGAGGTTTGGATTACCCACATTGGCGGTTATCCCGATAAATATAGTCTGGCAATTCGTGAAGAAATTACTAAAAACCCACCCAAGCTATTCATTTGCGGACATTCGCATATTCTAAAAGTACAGTTTGATAAAAAGTTGAATTTATTGCATATGAATCCAGGGGCTTGTGGCAAATATGGGTTTCATCAAGTGCGCACCATGTTGCGTTTTGAAATTGATGGCGATAAAATTCAGAGTTTAGAGGTGATTGAACTTGGTAAAAAGTAGTGGTCAGTATTCAGTTGCAGTGTTCAGTTTAAATAAACAAAAAAATCCGAAACTTTCGCTTCGGATTTTTCCTTCGCACTAATAAACTAAGATGATAGGTTTATCGTAATCGATCCACAGATTTTACGAGATCTTCGTCCTTTTTTATTGCCTTGTTTGCCAAGACTAATAAAACGATAGAAATTGCAGGAAGAAACATCCCAATACCCTTCTCTGAAACCATGGTTTCTCCGGATAAGTTTAGCGAGCGATACACAAAAAATCCTAGTAAAATAAAGTTAAATATCATGGTCAATCTGTTCAATACAAATTGATTTTGTCGCTTTTTAAAACTAAAAATACTAATAATGGCAAGCAAAGTAACCAAACCAAATAGCGATAAATAAATTGCAGATGAGGTTAAAAATACAGCAGTTGCTTGATTATCAGTTTTTAATGTCCATAATTCAAAAACAAAAGGCAACGCTCCAGTTGCAATAGCACTAAGCGTCATATAAAGTGTTTGAATACGTTGAATCATTGTTTTATTTTTTAGTGAAACAAAAATAGTATTTCTTTTTTATTTAAACTATTGTTATTTCCAAATTTATTCGTACTATTGCAACGTATTATTCGTAAGTACTTCATTCTGCGACATCTTACACAGCAAAAAAAATCTTATCATTTTTTGTTTTTAATCAACCAAACATTTTATTCAAAATATATCCATGTTCGATATTGAAGTATTAAAAGAGATGAAACTCTCTGATTTGCAAGAAATTGCAAAAGTAGCAAAGATCAATAAATACCGATCTTTAAAAAAAGACGATTTAGTCTATCAAATTTTAGATTTACAAGCAGCAAAGCCAGAAGTTATAAAAGCTGAAATTGCACCTACAGAACAACCTAAAGAGAAAAGAGCGCGAATAGCTCCTAAAAAAGAAGGGGTTAAGTCGCCACAAATTAAAAAAGACTTGTTTTCTCAACCATTAAAAGAGTTGCCTGTTGAACCACAACCTGAAAAAGTTGAGGTGAATATTGAAAAGCAAGAGTCTGAAACTACAGCGTTTGCTTCTAAACCAACGAACAAGTTGCCTAGAAAAGATTTTAAAAATAAAAAGCCTTTACCGCAAGCAACCCCAATTGATACACAAGTTGAGCTAACAGCCACTGAAGCTGTTGCAGAAACCACTCCAAGTGATAAAAACGGTCCTAAAAATCCAAATTACAAGGCCAATCAAAATAATCCTAACCATCCTGATTACAAAAAAAATAATGTAGTTGAAGGCGGAAATGGAGCTAACGGAAATAAAAATCCGCATCAAAATAAAAAACAAAATTTTAGAGAACCTGATTATGAGTTCGATGGTATCATCGAAAGTGAAGGAGTTTTAGAAATGATGCCAGATGGGTATGGTTTTTTACGTTCGTCTGATTATAATTATTTAGCTTCTCCAGATGATATTTACTTATCAACTTCACAAATTCGTTTATTCGGATTAAAAACGGGAGATACTGTAAAAGGAGTGGTGCGTCCTCCAAAGGAAGGCGAGAAATATTTTCCATTAGTAAAAGTATTGAAAATAAACGGGCACGATCCACAAGTAGTTAGAGATCGAATTTCATTTGAACATTTAACACCAGTTTTTCCAACCGAAAAATTCAACTTAGCTGATAGAAATAGTACTATTTCGACGCGTATAATCGATTTGTTTTCGCCTATTGGAAAAGGACAACGTGGAATGATTGTTGCCCAACCAAAAACGGGTAAAACCATGTTGTTGAAAGATGTTGCTAATGCCATTGCAGCTAATCATCCGGAAGTGTACTTAATTGTATTATTGATAGATGAACGCCCAGAAGAAGTAACCGATATGCAACGAAGTGTTCGTGGAGAAGTTATTGCTTCTACTTTTGATAGAGAGCCTCAAGAGCACGTTAAGATTGCGAATATTGTGTTAGAAAAAGCAAAACGTTTAGTAGAATGTGGTCATGATGTAGTTATTTTATTAGATTCAATTACACGTTTAGCAAGAGCTTATAATACAGTACAACCAGCTTCTGGAAAAATATTAAGTGGTGGTGTTGATGCTAATGCGTTACAAAAACCAAAACGTTTCTTTGGAGCAGCTCGTAATGTAGAAAACGGTGGTTCATTGAGTATCATTGCTACAGCATTAACCGAAACAGGTTCTAAAATGGACGAAGTTATCTTCGAAGAATTCAAAGGAACGGGTAATATGGAATTACAGTTGGATAGAAGAATTGCTAACAAACGTATTTTCCCTGCAATCGACTTGGTATCTTCAAGTACACGTCGTGATGACTTATTGTTAGATGAAAATACTATTCATAGAATGTGGATCATGCGTAAATATCTTGCCGATATGAATCCAGTAGAAGCGATGGATTTTATCCACGATAGATTTAAGAAAACCCGAAACAACGAAGAATTTTTAATTTCGATGAATCAATAAAAAACGAAACTCCGATGAAAATCGGAGTTTTTTTATGGTATTATTTTGAAAAAAAATCAGTGAAAATCTGTTAAATCTGTTTCATCCGTGTTCTAAAATTCGAACATCAAAATTAAAACCCGTTCACAATTGCTAAAAAGTCGTCTGCTTTTAAAGCGGCACCACCAATTAAGCCACCATCAACATCAGGTTTAGAGAAGATTTCTTTAGCATTATCTGGTTTTACACTTCCGCCATATAAAATAGTTAAGTTATCGGCAACGTCAAATCCGTAAACTTTTTCTACTAGCGTACGAATGAATTTATGCATTTCTTGCGCTTGTTCTGGAGAAGCAGTTTCACCCGTTCCGATAGCCCAAACAGGCTCGTAAGCCAATACGATATTTGTCCAATCTTTCTTTTCTATATGAAATAATCCATCGCGCAATTGATTTTCAACTACGTTAAAATGGTTGTTTTGTTGACGGTCTTTTAATTCTTCACCAAAACAAAAAATTACACGCATTTCGTGTTTTAATGCAGTGTCTACTTTATTTGCTAATAAAGCATCGGTTTCATGGAAATAAGCACGTCTTTCGCTGTGACCTAAGATTACAGTGTTTACTCCGATATCGGTTAACATTGAAGCGGCAATTTCTCCAGTAAATGCGCCACCTTCTGCTTGATGCATATTTTGTGCGGCTACTGTTATTCCTTTTCCATTTGTGATTTCAACTGCTTTTGATAGGTTGACAAAAGTGGGAGCTACTATAATTTCAGTGCTACTATTTGATTTCTTAGCGATAATTTCTTCCAATAATGCAACGGTTTCTTTTTGCGTTTTGTGCATTTTCCAGTTTCCGGCAACGATGTTTTTTCTCATAGGATTATATGGTTAATATTTTCAAAAGTACTAATTTGAATAGTATTAAAGTAAATAATTGCATTAAAATTACGCAAAGGTTTTCGGAGATTTGAGAGATTATTTGACTTTATTTAATACTTCTGTTATTGTATCAAAATCTTTTTCAATAGCTCGATATAAAACAATATTCCCTGTTTTATCTACTATTAAATATCTAGGAATCCAATCTACATTTAATGATTTCCCAAAGTTACCTTTCATGCCATCAGGTATTAAATAATTATCTCCTTCAACTTGATATTTATTTATTCCTTCTAACCATTTTTCATATGTTTTATCATAAGATAAATTAACAAAAACTACTTCTTTTCCGTAAGTTTCATTCAATTTTTTTACTTCTGGTAGTGCTTTGATACAATCTGGACACCATGAAGCCCAAACTTCAATAAATATTGTTTTTCCCTCATGTTTTTTTAAAATTTCTTGAAAAGCAATAGGCTTATCTTCAGTTGTTTTTAGAACATATTCAAGACTTTCACTTTTAAAGCTAGTTTCTTCTTTTTGAGCACATCCTAGGGTGCTGATTAGCATTGTAGCTAAAACTAACATTTTCTTTATCATAATTTTATTTTTTATTTGTTTAAAACACATAGGCACATAGTTTTTTAATTCCTTTCTTTTAAAAAAATTATAGAATAAAATCCTAGGATTTTATCACACTAGAAAACGCTTTTAAAATTTTCTATGTTTCTATGTGTTTTAAAATTATTTTTTTAACGCTGAATATGGTTTTTTTATTAAATTCTTTAATTCTGTTCCGTTGAATTTATTTGCATTGATGCCATCGTAAAACAAAATTTCATTTCCGTTCCAAAGATATTTTACACCAGGAGTGTCTCTAGTGTTTCCTATGAGATTCCAAAAACTGATAACATCAACCTTTTGATAAGGATATTTTGCACCAGCGACTGTGAAAAAATCGGGAATTTTATCGGCTTCTTCATCCATAAAAATAATAGAAATAGCTGGAAAACTTTTATCTTTTCGTTTCATTTCAGTAAGTTGCTTTGCTGTTTCTTGGCAATGATCGCAACCCGGAGCAAAAAAGCATAGAATCTTTTTGTCTTGATCTATCGTTGGAAAATAATTGGCAAACCCTGATTTTTTTGCAGTTGGTTCGTCAACTGTAATTTTTTCCTTAACAGTATTCGAAGAATCAATCGCATTTTCTACCGTTGATAGCACAGTGTTTAAAGTCGTATCGGTGCTAATTCCTAGGTTTGTGGATTCAGTTGGGATTGGGAGAACAGGACTGGCGCTAACTTTCATAGGCGCTATCATGAATAATCCTAAAATACAGCTTAAAACAATGGAACTTAACAACCAAAAATTTGATTTTTTATCAGCGGGAAGTATTTTAAATAACCAAATCAATAATCCGATTGCAATGATGTTCTTAATAATAGCTTCTACAGGAGTCATGGGAATTAATTCGCCAAAACAACCACAATTTCCCGCATTTCCACTAGCAAAAGTGGTGTAACTTAAGTGAATTACAAAAACAGTTAATAATAAAATCGTAGCTGGAATCGTAATTTTTTTCAAGTAATCTTTTACTAAAATTGCGATACCTAACGCAAATTCAATTCCAATTAAAATTCTTGAAAAGTATGGCGCCACAGCTTCAGAAAAACCTAATGGATATAATTGTTTTACTTCAAAAGTAGAAATAGCAAAATAGGGTGAAGGATATAGTTTTGCCACAGCAGAAACAATAAATAAGGCGGAAATAATTAGGCGTAGCAGCCAAGAAATATTTTTTGTGTTCATGAGTTTTTTGTTGTTTTGTTGCAGGTTTCGAGTTTCAAGTTTCAAGTTTCAGTTTGTTCTAAAAACAAATTTATAGTATAATAGACAAATTTACTTATGTTTTCGGTTTGATTTTGTTATCAAGATGTTATTTAACTTGAAACCTGAAACTAATTAAAACGATTCATCAGTATCAACGCAAATACCGAATAATTTATCATGTCTTGGTAATTAGCATCAATACCTTCAGAAACTAACGTTTTTCCTTTATTGTCTTCAATTTGTTTTACGCGTAGTAATTTTTGCAAAATTAAATCGGTTAAACTACTGACACGCATTTCGCGCCAAGCTTCGCCATAATCGTGATTTTTATCTTGCATTAAGGCTTTAGTTAGTGCTACTTTTTCGTCATAAAGCGCTATAGTTTCAGGAAATTCTAAATCAGGTTGATCTACAACTCCTTTTTCAATTTGTATCAACGCCATAATACAGTAATTGATAATTCCAATGAATTCAGAAGTTTCGTCTTCGGCTACTTTTCGCACCTCATTTTTTTGAAGACTTCTAATGCGTTGGGCTTTAATAAAAATTTGATCGGTTAACGATGGCAAACGTAAAATGCGCCACGCACTTCCATAATCTTTCATTTTCTTACTAAACAGTTCGCGACAAACCGCTATAACTTTATCATATTCTTGAGAAG
>CAISYO010000059.1 GCA_903889745.1 uncultured Bacteroidota bacterium
AAAAGAAGCATCTAAACGTTTGGAAATGATGTTGTTCTGGGATGTAAATAATGGAATATCAAGAAGAAATTGGGCCAGAAATGAAGGCGCAATATTCGCTATAAAACGCGCAATGGAAGCTCAACCTTTATTAAAAGTAACACTTCCAAACTTAGTTGACGATTCTTTATTTATTTAAAAAATAATAGTATTCACAACTCTAAAATTAATTTGTATGAAAACATTAAAATTTCTTTCGTTAATTATTTTAATTACTTTATCATCATGCAGTTCGGTGATGGTAAATGCAGATTATGATAAAAAAGTTAGTTTCACCAATTATAAGTCATACGCTTATTTGAAAAGTGGCATAGATAAAGCTGAAATTTCAGATTTGGATAAAAAACGAATTTTAAATTCAATTGATGAAGTAATGCAATCTAAAGGATTCAGTAAATCTGAGAATCCAGATGTATTAATTAGTATTTTCACCAAAGAAAGAGAGCGAGTAGATGTGTACCAAAATTATGGCTTTGGATGGGGCTGGAATCCTTATTGGGGATTGGGGTATTCAAATGTAACTACTACGCCAGAAGGCACTTTGTTTATTGACATCATTGATGCAAAATCAAAAGAATTAGTTTGGCAAGGAGAAGGCAGTGGTTATCTCACAAAAAACACTGAAAAAAAAGAGGCTAGAATCAAAGAATTTGTTTCAAAAATTTTAGAACAATATCCACCAGTAATAAAATAAAAGTTCAAGCAAATATAGTAATCCTGATTCGTTTTTTAAATTCTTGTCAGGATTTTTATTTGCATGACAAAAATCATAATTTGATTTAAAATTTATTGTAATTTTACATCAAATAACACGCAGCCTTTATGGAAACGCATTTTGAAAGCAATCCGTTGATTGATCGATTACCAAAACATTTAAAGCAATTCATCAAACCGCAAGTTTATGAAGATTACACTCCTATAAATCAAGCAGTATGGCGTTATGTAATGCGAAAAAATGTTGACTATCTTTCAAAAGTTGCACATAATTCTTACCTCGAAGGTTTACAAAAAACAGGTTTAGAAATCGATAATATTCCAAATATGTATGGAATGAATCGTATCTTAAAAGAAATTGGTTGGGCTGCTGTGGCGGTTGACGGATTTATTCCTCCCAATGCATTTATGGAATTTCAAGCGTATAATGTTTTAGTAATTGCTTGTGATATTCGTCAATTAGAACATATTGAATATACACCCGCACCCGATATTATTCATGAAGGTGCCGGTCATGCTCCTATTATCGCCAATCCAGAATATGCAGAATATTTAAGACGATTTGGTGAAATTGGTTGCAAGGCCATTTCATCTTCAAGAGATTACGAATTATATGAAGCGGTTCGATTATTATCTATTGTAAAAGAAGCCGAAGACACTCCTGAAGAAGAAATTAAAAAAGCGGAAGAACAAGTATATTTCTTGCAAAACAACATGGGTGAATTGTCTGAAATGTCAAAAATTAGAAATTTACATTGGTGGACAGTAGAATATGGATTAATTGGAACAGTAGAAAAACCAAAAATATATGGTGCCGGTTTACTTTCATCTATTGGTGAAAGTGCTTGGTGTATGACAGATGAAGTCAAAAAACTTCCCTACGATATTTCAGCAGCAGACCAAAGTTTTGATATCACCAAACCGCAACCACAACTTTATGTAACGCCAGATTTCGCCAAATTAAGTTCTGTATTAGAAGAATTTGCA
>CAISYO010000060.1 GCA_903889745.1 uncultured Bacteroidota bacterium
ACAACACAGATATTTAACTCGCGGGCAATGTTTTTCAATTCACGGCTGATGTATGAAATCTCCAATTCACGATTGTTTTTATAGCGATTAGAACTTAGTAATTGCAAATAGTCCACAAAGATCACTTTCAACTTGTGTTCTTCCACATGTTGACGACACAAAGCTTTGAACGCCGTCATACTTTGCATTTGCTGATCAAGCACCCTTAATTTCAAGCGCGATAAATCCAACTTTGCGAGTTCCAATTGCTTTAATTGTGACTCATTCATATTGCCATGCATGTAATAATTCGTTGGCAGTTGTGTCAAGGAAGCCACAATGCGTGCACTCAACATAAAATTTGATAAGTCCAACGAATAATACAAAACCTCATGATTAGCAGCAATGTTAATGGCCATATTCACCAATAGAAGCGTCTTCCCCATTGCTGGTCGACCACCAATTACTACAAATTCTCCTGGCCACAAGCCACCGAAAGCGAGATCATACGACTCTAAACCTGTTTTAATGGATGTTGTATGAAACGGCGCAGATGATCGATCGTGTTCAGCTACGATTTCACCAATCAATTTTGAGCCAGCAATGTGAAAATAGGACGCATCAAATTCCAACAAGACTTTTCGAATGTACTCGATTTTAACACCTTCTTCAACATTTTCGTAGTTCAGAATTTGTTGAAGCTTTTGAATGTAACTTGAGGGATCTGATTGTAGGCTCATACTTTGTTATTGTTTGTTGCCCCTCCAAAGTCAATTACCTCGCCAAAAATAAAAACCACTAAAATCCTGAGATTTTTATTCATTCATGTATCAGAATATGAGAAATATATCAATTTTTGAAATAGATCTATTCATCTCGGTATCCCTCATACCGCAAAACCAAATCCTCTGATTTCAATCTTACTTCACAAATGAAAAAATGCTCGCATCCATCCATGAATTCAATAAACAATACGGTCGCTTCGCCTTTGTCCTTGTCATAGGAATTTTCGTATTTCCATTTAAACTGTTGAATTTTGACCGATTCATAGTCACTTGAAATATCGAAATCTAATGAAATGTCCGAATCAACTTCCTGCCAATCCCAAGTGACGCCTGTTGAATAAGTACCTGCTACCACCCATTCATTCGTAAAATAATAATAACCATCATCCAACGAACGTGTAAACGATAATTCCATGCCATTTTCTTGGGCTTCATCTTCTTGTAGCTCATCGTTCAAATAGTAATTCTCCACGATAAATGCTCCGCGTAACTGCGCTTGAGAACGAAAACCCATTAAGCAAAAAACTATTATCAAAAAACTGCAAAAAAATACTGATTTACCTAAACGATTCAAATCCATTTTATAAAATTTAGTCGAATGTAATTGAAATTAAAGAATCGACTTACTTGAATGAAAATTCCGCTCATTCGAATTATCAATAGTCCCATTATTTTTTATTAATCGAAAAAAGTAAAAATTCCATGTTACTTTTTTTTAATTCATGAATTCAACTAAAAACTAGAAACTATGAAAAAGATGCTTTTATCCGCTATGATTTGTGCATTGTCTTTCGGCAATTTTGCACAGCTACTTAACTCGTCAGACAACTTGATTTATACAGACACTACTTACAAAGTACTTTATTCAGGAACCTTTAGTGTTTATGACCTAAATGGCAAATTATTCCGTAAAATCAGGGTTTTGAATGGCCAATTAAATGGTGGCTGTTACTGGTATTATCCAGATGGTAAGCTGTGGGCCAACATGCATTATCAAAATAATGTCTTGCACGGAGATCAAACCATCTATTATGAAAACGGACGCGTAAAATCGAAAGAATATTTCCTAGAAGGAAAAATGCATGGTTACAATGTTCATTATTACGAAACAGGAAAAATTGAACAAGAAGCTAATTTATATCATGGCGTTTGGGAAGGAAAATATGCTAAGTACGACATGAGCGGCAACATGTTGGAGGGAGGATTTATCAAAAACAACAAACCTTCAGGAATTTGGGTTGTTCAAACTGGAGAACGCAGCGTTCGCTCTGTTTCGTTTTGAAATTCTACTTGGTTTATTCGTAAAACGTTTTTCTGCAAGGTTGCAAAGAATTTATTTCCCGCTAACGCTGTTCTACTTTTGTTCCATAATCATTTAAAAAATCGATCATGAAGGACAAAAAAACAATTTACCATTTTATCATTGACAAAAGTGGATCAATGACAGGAATGCAGCACCAAGCAGTGGCAGGATTTAACACACAATTGGCAACCTTGCAAGAGTTGAAACAAACGTATCCAGACCAAGAATTTGAGGTTTCCCTCACCTATTTCAATGAAGAAGTTCGAAACCTTATTACCAATGGAAATGTTGAACAACTGTTTCCGATGAACCCAAACACCTTTCATCCAAATGGATCAACGGCTTTATTGGATGCTATTGGAAAATCAATTTATCAAATCAAATCAGATTTTGGTCCGGCAATCGAAAACAATGAAGCAACGGTTGTTATGGTCATCATTACGGATGGAGAAGAAAATGCATCTCGTTTTTACACCTATCATGAAATTGCGCGCATGATTAAAGAATTGGAC
>CAISYO010000061.1 GCA_903889745.1 uncultured Bacteroidota bacterium
ATACCAATTGGTGCCAAAACCATTTCAATAGAATCTCCTGATAAAAAAGCAATAAGCGATACAAGAACTGCAGGAAATAGAGGTATAAAAAAATTAATTTTACTAAAGTCCGATTTGTATTTCATGTATTGTTTTACTGTTTATTTTGGACAAATTACATTCTAAAAATAGTAATTAATTACGAATTTAGAAAAATGTCATCTGCTTTTGCAAATTAAAGTATTTTTGAAGTATTTTTGATAAAAATTATTAAAAATGTCAACTATCAATTGGAAAACCGTTCGAGAATTTGAAGATATTACCTATAAAAAATGTGATGGAGTAGCCCGAATTGCATTTAATAGACCTGATGTTAGAAATGCTTTTCGACCTAAAACCACTAAAGAATTAATTGAAGCTTTTTATGATGCCCAAGAAGACACATCAATAGGAGTGGTATTACTTTCAGCCGAAGGACCAAGTTCAAAAGATGGAATTTGGAGTTTTTGCAGTGGTGGTGATCAAAAAGCTCGTGGACATCAAGGTTACGTAGGCGAAGATGGTTATCATCGTTTAAATATATTAGAAGTTCAACGAATGATTCGGTTTATGCCAAAAGCAGTAATTTGTGTAGTTCCAGGTTGGGCTGTTGGTGGCGGACATTCACTTCATGTGGTTTGTGATTTAACTTTAGCCAGTAAAGAACACGCTATTTTTAAACAAACTGATGCTGATGTAACCAGTTTTGATGGTGGTTATGGTTCTGCTTATTTGGCAAAAATGGTCGGACAGAAGAAAGCCCGTGAGATTTTCTTTTTAGGCAGAAATTATTCGGCACAAGAGGCGTTTGAAATGGGTATGGTAAATGCTGTTATTCCGCATGCTGAATTAGAATCAACTGCATATGAATGGGCACAAGAAATTTTAGCAAAATCACCAACATCTATTAAAATGCTAAAATTTGCCATGAATTTAACCGATGATGGTATGGTGGGGCAACAAGTTTTTGCAGGTGAAGCCACACGTTTAGCTTATATGACCGACGAAGCCAAAGAAGGAAGAGATGCGTTTTTAGAAAAGCGTAAGCCTAATTTTGAAAAGAAATATTTGCCTTAATTAGAAAACAGAATATAGAGAAAAGAATAAAGATTTATGAATAAAATTATATTTGGGTTACTGTTATTGTTGAGTAATATTTCAATTGCTCAAGAAAACAAAGACGTTAAAAAAGAAACTAAATTTCAAGTTGGTGTTCACTACGTTGGAAATCTTCGAAATGAAAACATTATAAGCGATGGTTTTAATGGTCTTGTTGGAATTTCTGCTAATTATGCGGTTTACCAAGATGAAATGATATCTATTTTTGGTGGTTTGAATATCGATTATTTACAAACTAGAGATTACTTTTTGCAAAATGATATCTTAATTTGGAATCCTAATGCAAGTTTAGAAATAGATGTTTTTAAAGGAAAATTAAAACCTTATTTTGGATTAGGTTATGCTTTTTTTTCGAATGATTTTAAATTTGAAACTGCTAGTTTTGATCCTTCCGATCCGGCGTTTATGACAAGAACAACAAAATTAAGTTTTAGCGGATTAACAATTAATCCAGGTTTGAAATATGATGTTTCTGATTTGGTTTTTATTGAAGGAAGTTATAAATATTTTCCTGTAAATTCTAAATATATTAATGGAAGTTCAAATACTCATTTTATCAATTTAGGGCTTGGATTTAAATTTTAATTATGCAAAAAATATCAAATAAGCAATACATTAAATTTTGGTTACTTTTTACTTTACTATCACTATCATATTGGTTACTTTGTAAAACAATAGATGTTTATATGTATACTATTATAGGTGTGCTTTCAGAAATACTTTGGTTTCCAATGTTAGTTTTGTTGTTTCTTTTGCCAATTATAAACACCTATGTAATTTTTAAAAATAAAAAGAGTTTGATTCATTATTTTAATTTGGCACTAAATCTAATAACGATATTGATCGTATTTTTAATGTAATGAAAAATAATATAAAGCCCTGGATTCAAGCCGCTAGACTTCGCACTTTGCCGCTTTCTGTTTCCGGAATTATTGTGGGAAGTGCTTATGCATACTTTCAAGGGCATTCCGATTGGCGCATAGTAGTTTTAGCATTGTTAACTACTTTGGGTTTGCAAGTGTTGTCCAATTATGCAAATGATTATGGTGATGGTGTAAAAGGTACCGATGCGAATCGAATTGGTGAAAAACGATTGGTTGCAGCCGGAATAATTTCAGCCGAACAAATGAAAAGAGCAGTGTTAATTACTGTTCTAATCACTTTTTTAATGTCTTTAGGATTGATTTATATTGCTTTCGGCAAAGAAAATTTCATATTTAGTTTGATTTTTATTTTGTTAGGAATTGGTTCAATCGGAGCAGCAATAAAGTATACGGTAGGAAAAGGAGCTTATGGTTACAGTGGTTTTGGCGATTTATTTGTGTTTGTGTTTTTTGGATGGGTTTCGGTAATTGGTTCAAATTTTTTATTTACACATTTTATCGATTGGAAATTGTTCTTACCTGCTTCATCCATCGGATTATTGAGTGTTGCTGTGCTCAATTTAAACAATATGCGCGATATTGAAAATGATAAAATTGCTGGTAAAAACACATTAGTGGTAAAAATGGGTCTAAATTGGGCTAAGAAATATCAGGAAGCATGTATTTCAATTGCTTCAATTATGTTTGTTGTTTTTTGTTTGATTATTAAGGTTACGGCAATACCGGTTTTAATTATTAATATTCCGTTGCTTATGCATATGGGTAAAATAAAAAAATCAGAAAAATATGAAGATTTCGACCCAGAATTAAAAAAAGTAGCTTTAAGCACTTTTGCATTAAGTATATTATTTTGGTTAACTTTAGTCATTCTGAACTAAACAATATTTAATTTCATTTAAATAGAAACTATGAAAATCACATTTTACGGACACGCTTGTATCGGAATCAAAGTAAAGGACGTACATATTTTGGTCGATCCCTTTATTTCAGGCAATCCAAAAGCTTCACATATTGATATTAATACCATAGAAGCAGATTTTATTTTGCTAACACATGCACACCAAGACCATATTTTAGATGTGGAAGCCATTGCAAAGCGAACAGAAGCGGTAATTGTTTCTAATTATGAAATTGCTTCACATTATGGAAACAAAGGCTATAATTATCATCCTATGAATCACGGTGGTAGTTGGGATTTCAAGTTTGGAAATGTAAAATCCGTAAACGCTATTCATACTTCCTCTTTTCCTGATGGAAGTTATGGCGGTCAGCCTGGTGGATTTGTAATTGAAGGCGAACATAAAAATATTTACATTGCTGGCGATACAGCTTTAACAATGGATATGAAATTAATTCCAATGCGAACCAAGTTAGATTTGGCCATATTACCTATCGGAAATAATTTCACAATGGATGTTGATGATGCTATTATTGCTTCAGACTTTGTTGAATGTGATAAAGTGTTAGGATACCATTATGATACGTTTGGTTATATCGAAATTAATCATACAGAAGCTAAGCGCAAATTTTTCGACAAAGGAAAAGATTTAATGTTGTTAGAAATTGGAGAAAGTATCGATTTATAGACTTTGGTACAAAAATTGAATAGGTATAAAACACATAAACACATAGGTTTTTCACTTTTCTAATTAGTGAAAATTCGTGTAATTTGTGTTTAAAAAATAAAATTAAATGAATAAAATAGTTTACTTCATATCCGCCATATTGTTGTCTAGCTCAATTTTTGCTCAAAAAGATGGATTTTGGGATAAAGAAAGAGCAACATCAAAAGAAATTGTACTTACTGCAGGAAAAAGAGCCCTAATCAAAACGGAAGAATTACCCTCTGGTACAACCGAATTTGTCTTCAGAATCACTCTTTTAAACGAAGGTCAAAAACTAACGTCAAGTTTGATTTCAGTACTAAAAGCCATTCCAGATCCAACAGGTATAAGCCAGGGAGCGGCAGGAGCTATTCATTTAACATCAGCGATTTCAGGCGATGACAAATGCACTTATGCTATTTTTAATGAATCAAATCAGGCAAATCAATTCCTCAAAGATGGATCATCAGATAAAGCGTGTTTTGAGCAAAAAGAGAAAGTGAATAAAGAGGTTAAGTTAATTTCAATGTCTTCAACTTGTTTGACCAATATTCCCAATTTATGGTTCGGATTTGAAAGTCAAAATTGGTTATTGAATCAGAAAATAGTAATCGAAGTAGTGCCTTGGGTAGATTATAATGTGAGTAGGGGTTGGACAAAGCAAACTAAAAAGGAAATTGAAAAAATGTGTACATCCTTTAGTTTTTATCATCAACTTTCAAAAAAAGAAATCTTCACAGGTGAATTTATAAATTTATTTACTGAACGTTATAAATATGCTGAATTTAAAAACATGTTAGATTCTGAAAAAGCAACTATTAATTCTGAAATTACACTACAATCATTAAATAATACTAAACAAATGAATGATTTTATTGAATTAAAAAGAAAAACTGCTTGGGATTTTTATAAAAAAGGTGAATATCAAAAAGCAATTAGTTTTATTCAAGATGAAATTATAGATAATAAATGGGCTCAAGCAAAAGATTATAGTGCCCTTGGAGATATTTATATTGAAACTAAACAGTTTATTGTGGCAAAAGAATCTTATTTTAAAGCTACTGAATTAGATTCAAATCACTTATGGTATCAATTAAAGTATGCAAATGCCTTGGTGTTTAATGATGAACTCTCTGAAGCAAAAGAAATCCATAAAAAATACAAATCTAATAATATAGATGCAAAAACTTCTTGGACTCAACAAGCTAAATTGGATATAGCTTTTTACAAATCAAAAGGTATGAATGTTGATGATTTCAAGAAAATTTTGAGAATTTTAGAATAAAAATCTTCATGACTTAGCGTCTTCGTGGCAAAAAAAATATGAAAGCAACCTATAAAAAATACATCCTTAATTTCAAACGTCCAAGCGGTACTTCAAGAGGTATTATGAACGAGAAAGAAACCTGGTTTTTACTTTTGGAAGAAAATGGTAAAATCGGAATAGGTGAGTGTGGTTTATTGCGCGGCTTGTCTATTGATGATCGACCAGATTATGAAGAAAAACTACAATGGGTTTGTGAAAATATTGATGTAGGAAATGATAAATTGTGGGATGCATTAATGGAGTTTCCATCGATTCAATTCGGTGTAGAAATGGCGTTTCTATCCTTACAATCCAAATCTCCTTTCGAATTATTTCCTTCAACATTTACAGAAGGAAAAGATAACATGTTGATTAATGGATTGGTTTGGATGGGTGAGGAGTCTTTCATGAAAACCCAAATTGAAGAAAAATTAGCACAAGGATTTTCGTGTATTAAACTGAAAATTGGTGCCATTGATTTTGAAATAGAATTAGGATTATTGCGATTTATTCGACAAAATTTTGATGCAAAAACTATTGAAATTCGTGTAGATGCTAATGGTGCATTTAGTTCAAACGAAGCTTTAGATAAATTAATTCAATTATCTGAATTTGAATTACATAGTATTGAACAACCTATTCAAAAAAACAATACTGACATGATGTCAGAGTTATGCAAAACAACGCCTATTCCAATAGCATTAGACGAAGAATTAATTGGAGTTTTTAATTATGAAGATAAAGCCAAGCTTTTAGATGCTATACAGCCACAATATATTATTTTGAAACCTAGTTTTATTGGCGGTTTTAAAGGAACTTTAGAATGGATAGCATTAGCTGAAAAACGAAATATCGGTTGGTGGATTACTTCGGCTTTAGAAAGTAATATCGGATTAAATGCAATTACACAATTTACGTACAAGTTAAATAACAAAATGCCTCAAGGTTTAGGAACGGGTGGTTTGTATACGAATAATTTTGATTGCCCATTGGAAATTGAAAACGGACATATTCAATATAATCCTGGTAAAAATTGGGATGTTTCTAATTTAGGTTTACAACTTTAATCTTCTTAATTTTGTTTTCTGAAATCATAAATCGTTAATCTTCATTCAAAAATCAAATGTTTCGTTTAAAATTACCAACTGATCCAAGATGGGCTAACATAGCTGAAGGAAATTTAGAAGAAATTCTTACTGATCACGCTTGGTGTGAACTGAAAGCGTCATCCAATGCAATTATGTTAATCAATATGTTGCCTGAATTTACTGAAATTACAACTGAATTAACCTCAATTGCAAAAGAAGAAATGGATCATTTTGAACAAGTACATGAAATTATCAAAGCGCGTGGATGGGTTTTAGGACGTGAACGAAAAGATAGTTATGTAAACGATTTATTTAAGTTTATGAAACCTGGAAATCGTAAGCATTTAATTGTGGAACGTATGTTGTTTGCCGCGATGATTGAAGCCAGAAGTTGCGAACGCTTTAAAGTACTTTCAGATAATATAAAAGATGAAGAATTAGCGGTCTTTTATCGTGAATTAATGATTTCAGAAGCTAATCATTATACTTCTTTCCTACAATTTGCTCATGAATTAGCCGAAGAAGGTTACGACGTTAAAAAACGTTGGGAAGAATGGCTAGAGTTTGAAGCTAAAGTTATTGCAAGCTACGGAAAATCGGAAACGATTCATGGATAAAAAGTATTCAGTCTCAGTCTCAGTTTTCAGTGATATATTGCGACTGAATACTGCGACTGTCAACTATTTTTCGCTTTAATCCACTTACTCATATATTTAGTACTTTGAAGACTGTGATGTTGTACAATTTGTCCTAAGAAATTTTGGTTGCGATGTGTAGTTAAATTTTCTTGAAGATATTCCACTTTATTTATGAAATCAGCGGCAAATAAATTTGTTTTAAATCGCTTTTCAATGATTTCATAACCCTTTTTTTGAGCGGTTTCCCAAAGTGATTTATTGGTATACAATTCGACAGTTTTTGCAATAAAATCAGTATAATTAATCGTAATAAATCCGTTCCAATCTAAAGCTCCATGCATTCCTTCGGCGCCCATTGTAGTTGTTACAGAAGGTAATCCCAATTGCATGGCTTCAAATAATTTTCCTTTTAAACCAGCTCCATAAGGTATTGGCGCTAACAATATTCTTGCTTTAGAATACACGTCAATAACACTTTCAGCTCTTCCTTTAATCAAAAAACCTTCTTTTTCATTATGCAATTGTTTTGCTTTTTCTGACACATAAGCACCATAGATATGAAGTTCGGCATCGGGAAGTTGTTCTTTAATTGATTTCCAATGTTTTTTTAATTGTAAAACGGTATGCCAATTGGGTTCGTGTAGAAAATTTCCAATACTTACAAAATGTTGTCTATCTTCAAATTTTGGAACATTGGTATTTATTTCATTCGATAAAAAAGGTAAATAATATAAAAGAGTTGGATCGATTTTGAATGTTTCGGTGGCCAATTGCATTTCGTATTCCGAAATTAATAAAATCAAATCACATCTATAAATCGAGGCCATTTCTCTCTTAAAAGTATCCGAAATGTAATCTTCAAAAACCAATTCTCGATTTTGTTTAAAAGCGATTTCTCTTGCTTTTCGTAAGTAGTGTAAATCTTCAGTGTCAAGAATTCTCAAGGCATTCGGACAATTTTCCAAAACACGCCAGCCATATTGTTCTTCAATCATAAAGCGATCAAAAAGCACAACAGCCGGATTTAGTTCTTTTATTAGTAAATCAAAACTGATATCATTCAATTGAATTGATTGGGTTTCAACCGAAATCTGATTCAAATCAAATGAAAATTCTGATGGTGAAGCCGAACACAAAAAAGTAATTGAATAATCTTGTTTTTGAAACAACGAAATAAGTTGCAGCATTCTACTTCCAGCCGCAGTAGAATTAGGTTCTGGCCAAACACTTCCTATGATTACTAATTGTTTCATTGTGTAAAAGTAATAAAATGTGGCTTTTAGACAATATCTTTATGTCCTTCTGGAAGTGGGCGATAGGCATAATATTGTAACACTTCTTCTAAGGCTAATTTTAACGCTTTATTTATAGGAACCACAACGTTGCCCAGTTGAAAATCGATTTGTGATAAATTCATGTAATAATCGGTAAAGATGGGAACGGGTAAGTCTTTATTTATGGCTAATGCTGCATTATTAAACGCATCACTTTGACCTTCTTTTATAATTTTACAAGTTACTAATCGTAATTGGCCATGTTTGTCATTTGCAGCCCCATAACCAAAAAGGCGACAAATTAAACCACGGTGTTTATAATCGGAACAACGACCTTTATCAGCTTCATTTTCCGAAAAGGGTTTGTAAATAAAACATTTGGTGAAAGCAGCTGTGGTATGCAGTTGTTCAAGCATTGCTTCGGCTTCTCCTTTTAAATACAAATGAAAAGCCCAAGGCAGAAATTCGAGTGGTGAAGCATCGATATCTGGATTGTTACAACATTTGCCACAACCTGCAATACAGCCTAGTTTTGTTTGTTCTTGAAAAGTATTTATTTCAAGTTCAAGTTGGTTATATAACGCTTCTACTAATTTTACTCGGTCTGCTATTGACATCCTTTTTTTTCGAAGGTAGTTAAAATTTTATAAAAGAAGAAATGAATTTTATTTTAATAAAAAAGCCCTGCATTGCAGAGCTTTTAGTGACCTCGACTGGATTCAAACCAGTAACCTTCTGAGCCGTAATCAGATGCGCTATTCAGTTGCGCCACGAGGCCATTTTTTGTGAGTGCAAATATAGGTAAATTTAGTAGATATCCAAATTGAAATTTAAAAAATAATTCCTTTTTAATTTAATTGTCTAAAGCTCTACACGTTATGTAATAGCGATAACCTATCAATGCCATTTGCCATTTTTTAGCTTTGATTGGATCTAATCCTTGTTTGGTAAAACTAGGTAAAATGATTTTATTTAATTTGGCAAGTAGTTTATACATCTTTATTTTTTTTATCGATTAATTTATATACCCACAATCCTAATAATACACTAATAAAACCAAGTGTTCCCATGAACAACCAGTTGGCTTGATAACCAAAATGATCAATAATAGTCATACCCGATTTGGCACTAAAAATATGCGCCATACTATAGGTCATGGTAAAAATGGCCATATAACGCCCTTCATGTCCTTTTGGTGCTCTACTCATGGCAAAGGAATTTGAAAAAGGAAAAGCAAACATTTCGGCAAAGGTCATAAATAGCATCATAATGATTAAAATGCCAACCCAATTGTTAATTAGCAACAGAAACATACTAATGGTCATTAACAATCCGCCTATGTTAATGGCGCGAAGTTTATTAATTTTATTTCGCTCAATATAACTTACAAACGGCATTTCTACAAAGAAAACGAGAACTCCGTTAAAGGTGAGTAAGAGACCAGTTTGGAGTTCAGATAAGTTAAATTGTTCTTTATGGTATAATGGAATGGTAGTGAACAATTGGAAAAACATAATCCCGGAAATCAAACAAATCAATAAAAATATCCAAAACGGACCATCTTTAAATACAGAATGGGTTAGGACTTCGCCTGGATGTTCTTTATCAGTATATGCCGACTTTTTTTTCTCTTTTACTTTTATCCAAAAAATAAGAATGGCTAAAATACATGTTGCGCCATCTACCCAAAACAATCCTTTATAACCTACGCTCATAATTAATAAACCCCCGAGAGCTGGTCCTGCCGCAAATCCTAAATTAATCGCCAAACGCACAAGAGTTAAAGCTCTCGTTCTGTTTTCGGGTTTTGCATAGGCTCCAAGTGAAACAAACATAGCAGGTCTAAACATATCAGCAATAACCATAATGAAGAAAATGGCGATTAATAAGCCATGATAACTGGTGATTTTTTGCAAGATAAAAAAACCAATTCCGCTAGTTAATAAACTGAAAATCATTATTTTGTAGAAGCCAATCTTATCTGATAATTTTCCCCCAAGCCAAGAACCAAGCATTGATCCCAACCCGAAACTTACCATAATCCATCCTACTTGACTATAGGAGAAATGCAAATCTTCTTTTAAATATTTTGACAGAAAAGGAAGTACCATGGTTCCCGCACGATTGATAAAAGTAATGAGTGCAAGAATCCAAATTTCTCTTGAAAATCCTTTAAAATTATTGAAATATTTTTGAAGTGCGCGTTGTAACATAATATGGTATTGAGGGGCAAATTTACGAAAGCTTAACCGATTACATTGTGAACTAATTTATATATTTTTGTAAAAATATTTACCGTGACTAAATTCATCAATTTACATACCCATCAATTTTCAAATGACAGCGAGGTTATTGAAATAGTAAATCAATATCCGTGGGAATTTGATGCGTCAATTCCGAACTATTCCATTGGAATTCATCCCTGGTATATTGATGTAAATAGATTGGAAAACGATTTGGAAATCATCAAAGAAAAATTGCAGTTATCAGAATGTTTGGCATTGGGTGAGTGCGGTTTAGATAAACGAATAGATATTCCTCTTTCAGTTCAAATTACGGTTTTTAAGAAGCAATTAGAACTCGTACAACAAACCAATAAACCAATAATTTTACATTGTGTGGCTGCATTTGATGAAGTAATTGCTATCAAAAAAGAAATGAAAATAGAAAATCCTATGATTATTCACGGATTTTCAAAAAATGAACAAGTAGCTCAGTCACTATTAAAAAATGAGTTTTATCTTTCTTTTGGAAAGTACTTATTGCGTAATCCAGATTTAGAAAAAGTAATTAACTTTGCACCCGAAAATCAAATTTTATTAGAAACGGATACCATTGAAGAAACTATTTATGAAGTGTATGAAAAAGCAGCTTCTATAAAAGGAATTTCGGTACAAGAGATGAAAACAAGGCTTTTTGCTAATTTTTCAAAAATTCTCAACAATAAACAATAAACCAAAAACAACAAACATTTAATATGGCAAAGTGGAAAGAAAGAGCAGCTTTATTATTTAAAGAGGAAGGAATACAAAAGTTAGATAATGCCAATGTCTTAGTTGTTGGATTAGGTGGTGTGGGAAGTTTTGCTGCCGAATTTTTAGCGCGAGCTGGTGTTGGTAAAATGACAATTGTAGATGGTGATGTGGTAGATATTACTAATATTAATCGACAATTACCTGCATTGCACAGTACGGTAGGTGAACCAAAAGTTAAAATTGTTGGCGATCGATTAATGGATATAAATCCCGAGTTACAGTTGACTCGAATTGAAGAGTTTTTGTCGCCAGAACGTGCTTTTGAATTAATTTCGCCCGAATTTGATTATGTTTTAGATTGTATTGATAGTGTTACCCCAAAAATTAATTTAATTGTAGCTTGTAAGCGCAAGAAGGTTAAAGTCATCAGTAATATGGGAGCAGGAGGAAAGTTTGAAGCCGAAAAAGTTCAGGTACGCGATATTAGTAAAACCGAATATTGTCCGCTTGCAAAAAATGTTCGTAAGCGTTTAAAATTGGAAGGAATTTCTAAAGGAGTAAAAGTTGTTTATTCTTATGAACGACCAGATTATTCGAGTATTAAAACAACTGATGGAACCAATTTCAAGAAGTCATTTTATGGCACTAATAGTTGGATGCCGGCTTTATTTGGTTTACACGCAGCAGAAACCGTTGTAAAACACCTTATAGGAAAAGAAAAAAGATAAATTATTGAACAGGATTTGTATTCAAATTGCTTTCAGATGATGGAGCAACTTCAGTACTTTCAGGTTTTGGAGCACTAATTTTTTGTTGTACAGGAATGTAAATTTCGGTAACCCATTTTGAAGGTTTTCTTTCTTTCGGCAAACTCACTTTGTAAATTTCAATTGGTTTTCCTATTAAATTTTCTGATAATTTACTTTTATTCATATATTTTCGGGCTTCTTTCCACGCTTTTTCATTATGCGAATAATCGCCATTAAGAGTTGCTTTTACAGCTAAAAAGGAATCAAAATGTCCACCTGAAATTTCACTGCCTTCTGTAGTAAGAATTTCTTCTTCTACGGGAACACACATGGCAAAAACAGTTTTGTTATCGCTTGTTTTTTTCGTTTTATAAATAACGAAGGGTAATCCAGTAATTTTAATGTCGTTTTTGGTCACAAAAGCAACCATGTTTTGCAACATTGCTTTTGATGTTTTTTGAAAATCTGCTACAGCACAAGTTGTTTCTTGCTGGATATAATTTGTGTTATTTTTTGTAACTAATCCATTAATTTTTATCGTATAGTTTGCAATTTCATTGACTAAATAATGATCAATATTTGCTAACCCTTTTTCAAGTTCATTACCAACTACATTAGTAGCACCACCTTTCAATACACTTAAAATTTTTAATTTTAAATCTAGTTTACCATTAACTTCCCAGGTAACAATGGTTCCTTTTTTTGTTTTCTGAAAATGAAATAAAGAACTGGTTTTTTCCTCATTTAAGATAATTGTATGAGCAATAGAATCAGTAGAAGATAAGTTTTTATTCACCAATGAAATCTCATCTTTTTCCCAAGGACTCCAATCATTTAATGAAGTGGTATCTGAAATAAAATGATATAAAACATCTTTTGAAATATTTATTTTGGTTGTACAAAAATGATTTTGATAATGAAGGTTTTTATTTTCATAAATACTTAGGTTTAATTAAACGTGTTGAGGTTTCAAAATTTAGCGATACTGATTATAAAAACTTCACATGTAAAATTAAAAAA
>CAISYO010000062.1 GCA_903889745.1 uncultured Bacteroidota bacterium
ATTAGTAGATCAAGATAAAATTGAATTAGATGAATTCGTTACTGAATATCTTCCCGAATTTCCGCACAAGCAAACAACTGTTAGAATGTTGCTTAACCATCGAAGTGGATTACGCAATTATGCCTACTTTTCGGACGATAAAAAAGTTTGGAACAAAAAGAAAAACCTTACCAATCAAGACGTATTAACATTACTAGCCACAAAGAACATCGGTTTAGAATCTACACCAGGAACTCGATTTGGCTATTGCAATACCAATTATGCTCTTTTAGCTTTAATCATTGAAAAGGTTACTGAAAAATCGTATCCAAAAGTATTGCAAGAAATGATATTTGATCCGCTGGGCATGAAAAATACTTTTGTGTTTGATAATTTGAAAGATAAGGAAAATGTTTGTCAGTCCTATAAAAATAATTATTTGCGATTAGCTTTTGAATTCTTAGATCAAGTATATGGCGATAAAAATATCTATTCTACACCACGCGATTTGTTAAAATTTGACTTAGCCTTATATTCAGAAGATTTTTTAAGCAAAAAAATGAAATCTGAAATGTTTAAAGGGTATAGTTATGAAAGAAAAGGTACCAAAAATTATGGTTTAGGAATACGCATGTTAGAATTTGAAACCGGGCAACATTATTATTTTCATAACGGATGGTGGCATGGCAATACTTCGTCTTATGTTACATTACAAAAAGACTCGGTAACTATTATTGCAATATCAAATAAGTTTTCAAAAAAACCATACCAAACGAAGCGATTAGCGCCTAAATTTGGTGATTATCCTTTTGAGTTTAATGATAGTGAGGGTGAATAATTAAGGAAGTAATTCTAGCTTAAAATATCTAATGATAAATATAATTGTAATGATATTGATGAGTAAACTTAGCCAATAAAACCTATTACTTTCTTCTGTATTAACAGTAATTTCATACAAGTATAAAAGCGGTAAAACGACTATCGCAATCCAAATGGGAATCCAAATTATTTTGGTTTCAAAGCCAATAAAATGTATTGTTTCAAACTGTTGAAAAATAGCAACAAATGTTAATATAAAAACGATTATGCTTAGCACAAGATACAATTTATTCTTTTTTGTCATGTTGTACCAAATAAATTCCGTCTTCTTTAATTTCGATTAATTGTTGTTTGTATAAACTTCCAACGGCTTTTTTGAAGGTTTTTTTACTCATTTTCAATACCGTTTTAATATCTTCCGGGTGCGAATTATCAGTCAATCGCAAAAAGCCACGATTTGCTTTTAATTCGTCTAGAATAATTTGCGACGATGGTTCAATTGCTTCTACTCCTACTTTGCGCAACAGCACATCAATTTTTCCGTCAGGGCGAATGTTTTTGATGTAACCAATAGTTTTCATTCCTGGTTTTACCTCAGTATACACTTCGTTTTTATAAGCTAACCCTTTGTATTTCTGATTAATGATGACATTGATTCCGCCTTCAGTAATATGTGAAATTAAAATATGTACTTCTTCATTAGGTTTCAAATCAACATTTTCATTCGATAAATATTTGTTTGTTCTACTTGAAGCTACTAATCGATTGGTTTTTTCATCTAAATGCATGTAAACCAAATAACGTTTTCCTACTTCCATAGGGCGTGCTTGTTCTTTAAACGGTACAAATAAATCTTTCTCTAATCCCCAATCAAGGAAAGCACCAAACTGATTCATGTAATTTACCTTCAAATGGGCAAATTCGTTCAGTTTGACATATGGTTTCAGTGTGGTAGCAACAGGGCGTTCTTCATGATCTAAATAAATAAATACCGTTAAATCATCGCCAATAGAAAATTCTTTTGGAACATATTTATTAGGTAATAAAACATCATCTTCTTGTGTTTCTTCACTTCCTAAAAATAAACCCACTTTTGTATCTCTAAGGATTTTAAGTGTATTGAACGCTCCTATTTGTAACATAATGCAATTAATAAAGTACAAATGTAAGCAATGATATACAATAACATTAGATCAAGTGTGTTTTTTTAAAAGCCATATTAACAAATTGAAAAAAAAAGCTTTAATAATTGTTTATTTAATGTTAACAATACTTATTCATAACATTAAATTAACCTTTTGGGTAACAAATAATAATAGTTTTGCAAAAAAATATTGATCAAGGATATAACATCATGAAATTAAAAAGTAGTATTACATCGCTATTATTAATCTTAAACTTCTTTACAACCCAAGCACAAGAAGTTTTAGACAATGCTCTAAAACCTCTGGTAATTTCAGAAAAGCAAGTAGAAAAAGAATGGTATAATTCATTCAAAATTAGAGGTTACATGCAAGCTCGATATAATCGTTTACTTGAAACTAATGAAAATTTAGGCTGTGAACAATGTGACAAATCATGGGGAAATGAAGGTGGTTTCTTTATGAGACGTATTCGAATTATATTTTTTGGTCAAATTTATAAAAATGTATATTTCTACATTCAACCAGATTTTGCTAGTTCAGCTAGTAGTACAGGATTACATTTTGCACAAATTAGAGATGCTTATTTTGATATTGGTTTTGATTCTAAAAATGAATTTCGGGTTCGAATTGGGCAAAGTAAAATTCCGTTTGGCTTTGAAAATATGCAATCCAGTCAAAACAGACTTCCTTTAGACCGAAACGATGCCTTAAATAGTGCTGTTTCAAATGAACGTGATATGGGAGCATTTTTTTATTGGGCTCCAGAAAGAATAAGAAAAAGATTTTCGAGTTTAGTCAAAGATAATTTCAAAGGCAATGGTGATTATGGTGTTTTTGCTTTAGGTGCATATAATGGACAAACGGCTAACAAACCTGAACTTAACAACAACTTACATATAGTTGCTAGAGTTTCTTACCCATTTGAAATAGGAAATCAAATCATAGAGCCTGGTATACAAGCCTATTCAGGACGCTACGAATTACCTACATCGCTAAAGAATGGAGGCGTAATAGCATCTCATGACTTGAATTATTTAGATCAAAGAGCAGCAGTATCTTTTATTTTATATCCAAAACCTTTTGGAATTCAAGCTGAATATAACATCGGTAAAGGTCCTGAATTCAATAAGAATAATGAAACAATAGAAACAAAAAGCTTAGAAGGTGGATATGCTACAATTTCATATCGAATTGAACACAAAGATCAAGTGATTTTTCCTTTTACAAGATATCAGTATTATAGAGGTGGAAAAAAACACGAAATGGATGCTAGAAGTTATGATGTAAATGAATTTGAAGTTGGAATAGAATGGCAATTCAGTAAAAACTTCGAATTAGTTGGTATGTACACAATGTCCAATAGAAGATATGAAGATTTTATTCTTCAAAATAATGATCAAAAAGGAAATTTATTGCGTTTACAAGCACAAATAAACTTCTAATTATTCCCATAATATCTTTATGAGTTCATTGTAGTTTACAATGAACTCTTTTTATTTACTAACTTTGCAAAAAATACAAACATGTCAAACATCTATATTGGATATCATTTCCAAATGAGCCCTTTAGAATTAGGTAGTGAAATCCTTATTGCCGAATTAGGTGAAAAAGCGTTTGAAAGTTTTATAGAAACCGAAACCGGAATTTCGGCCTATGTCCAAAAAGATTTATGGAATGAAAACATATTAGACGATATTCAAATTTTAGCGAATCCTGAATTTACTATTTCATATTCGTTTGAAGAAATTGAACAAGTAAATTGGAATGAAGAATGGGAAAAAAACTTTGAAGCCATTGAGGTAGATGGAAAGTGCCATGTGAGAGCTCCTTTTCACGAAAAAACTAATACCGAATATGATATTGTAATCGAACCTAAAATGAGTTTTGGAACGGGTCACCATGAAACAACACACATGATGATTCAACACATTCTTGAAACTGATTGTACCAATAAAAAAACCTTAGACATGGGTTGCGGAACAGCCATTTTAGCTATTTTAGCCGAAATGAAAGGTGCTCAACCAATCGATGCTATTGATATTGATAATTGGTGTTACTTAAATTCTATCGAAAATGCAGAACGAAATAACTGTAAACATATTTCAGTGTATGAAGGTGATGCGGATTTGTTAGTTGGAAAAAGATATGACATCATTATTGCCAACATTAACCGAAACATTTTATTGAACGACATGCAAACCTATGTTGATTGTTTAAAAGAAAACGGTTTATTATTTTTAAGTGGTTTTTATACCGAAGATATTCCTGTAATTTCAGAAAGTTGTATATCAAAAGGCTTAACTTATGTTAAACAATTTGAACGAAATAATTGGGTTGCTTTAAAATTTACAAAATAGAATTTTGAGGTTTCCTTATTAAATTTTATTTTTGTTTGATCAATTTTAATCTAGAAATGAGCACAATAGAAAAAGTACAAGAAGACGTTTTAGTAGAAGAAGCTGTTGGTATGAATAACGAAATTGTACTACACAATGACGATGTAAATACCTTTGATCATGTTATTGAAACCTTAATTCGTGTTTGTAAGCACGATGCACTTCAAGCAGAACAATGTGCCTTACTAGTTCATTATAAAGGGAAATGTACTGTAAAAACCGGAACCATTGAAGAATTAAAGCCGCAATGTTCGGCACTACTAGATGCCGGATTAAGTGCAGAGATTATATAAAAAAAGTCCCGATAAATCGGGACTTTTTTTATTAACTCATTTTTCCAATAGCACAACTCACGTATGATTTGGCTTTAGAACCAAGACTGTTCAATTCGCCATCTTCAGGATACCCTAAGGATTGTAATTTATTTTTTACTTCCGCTAAATTAGCTTCCGTTTCATAATTGAAAGTAACCGAACTTTCTTCAACATTTACCTTTACATTGGTTATGTTTTCAATTGCGGTAACATTCTTTGTGATGGTATTTGCACATCCTCCACATTTTAAATTTTGAATATATATTGTAGCTTCCATAGTATTTGATTTAAATTCTATTCAAAATTACAAAAACTAAGCCCAATATAATGGTAACATATGTTACTTTAACGAAACTTTAATGGGGTAAATACTCTTTTAATAATCCATAAATATAAGTACCCAGTAAAGCGCCAATTAACACCACAGCAACAGCATAAGTTCCTGTGCCTAATAGTATAAAAATGGGACCCGGACAACTTCCTACTAGTGCCCAGCCTAAGCCAAATAATGATCCTCCAATAATATAACGCCAAAAACCTCGCTCTTTATCAATAATCGTAATGGGAAATCCATTGAAATCTTTTAGTTTTTTCTTTTTAATAAGTTGGATTCCAATAATTCCGGTAAACAGCGCTGTTCCAATGATTCCAAACATATGAAACGACTGAAACTGAAACATCTCATAAATTCGATACCAAGAAACGGCTTCGGCTTTGGTTAAAACAATTCCAAAAAAAACGCCTGTTAAAAAAAATCTTGCTAACTTCATCTTATATTGTTTTAAAAATTATTGGTAATAAAAAATGCGCCATAACTAATCCTCCAATGAAAAAACCAATTACAGCCACTAATGAAGGTAATTGAAAATTACTCAATCCTGAAATAGCATGTCCAGATGTACATCCACCAGCATAGCGTGTTCCAAAACCAATTAACAAACCGCCAATAAGTAATATAGCAAAGCCTTTAGGTGATTGTAATGTTTCAATACTGAATAGCGAATCAGGAAGTAATTTCCCATTAGGGGCATCAATACCTAGCGATTGTAATTTAGTGATTGTATCTGGATTTAAATTTACACCACTTCCATTTGATAAAAAATGATAGGCAATAAATCCGCCAACAATGGCCCCAAGAACAATAGCTAAACTCCATTTTTGTTCTCGCCAATCCATTTTAAAAAAATCACTAAACTTTCCGGCTCCTGCCATAGAACAAAGTGTTCGTAAATTAGAAGACATTCCAAACGATTTTCCAAAATAAATTAAAATAAGCATAGTCATCCCGATTAAAAAACCAGAAATAGACCAATGCCAAGTTCCGTAGATATATTCCATATTTTTTTGCAATTTTATACAAAAATAGAAATTAAGATTGGTTTTTGTAACTAATGTTACAAAATAGGCTAATTTTGAACGATTAAATTTATAACTAATGAAAAAGTTTTTGATCGAAATTAAATGGGCACTTATAGGAATTATCATATTTTTAGCCTGGATGACTTTAGAAAAAGAATTAGGTTTTCATGATGAGAAAATAAAATGGCAGCCATTATTCAACTTGTTATATATTTTTCCAACGTTTTTAGTTTATTATTTAGCCCTCCGAGAGAAAAAATTAAAATATTATCAGCAAAATATGAATTGGAAACAAGGATTAATTTCTGCAATAGTCATCTCTTTTATAATTGTATTTTTTAGTCCAATTACCCAGTTTATCACCCACGAGTTTATTAGTCCGAATTTCCTAGAAAACACAATTAAGAATACGGTCAGCAGAAAAAAATTAACTTTAGCAGAAGCAAAAGAATATACAACCTTAACCAGTTCAATTTGGAAAAATATTTCAGATGGATTATCATTTGGAGTAGTAATTGGCGCGATTGTTGCTTATCTATTAAAAACAAAAACTACCCTTTCAAAAACAAGTTAAAAATGAAGTATTTAGCAGTAACGTGTACGGCGCTTTTATTAGCTAGTTGTGTCAGTACAAAATCAACCCTAAAAAATATTGATAATACGGCAAAGCGCCCTGCTTATGCTAATGAAATGTATGTACTTACAGAATATGCAGCAGACAATAATTATGGTTTTGATCCTGATTATCCTGTAAATATTGGATTCATACATGAAAAACAAGAATTAATAAACATAACCTATTATTTCAATGCATTAGAAGGTCTTAATGGAGAAAAAATTAGCTTCAAGAAAATTGATACTTGTTGTCCTTTTCCTACAAAAAACACCACGATGGGCGCCGGAACTATTGGTGTTTATGAGGTTACTTTAGAAGGTACCGCAAAAAAACTAACGATGTATTTTAATACGTTTGAAAAAGGAAAAATTCTTTGCCCGAAAGGTTTATCGATAAAAAAATTTCCAACAAGTAAAGAATAATAATAAAATTACTATTGTGTAACATAAGTAACCTTTTAAACTGCTGTTTAGAAGGTTTTTATTTTTATCTTTGCAACTTCAAAATCTACACAAATGAATTTACAAAACATACCTCAAATTAAGCATACTGAAAGTGGTAACTTTTTTCTACTAGCTGGTCCATGTGCTATTGAAGGGGAAGAAATGGCTTTACGAATTGCAGAAAAGTTGGTTTCGGTAACCGATAAATTACAAATTCCTTACGTTTTTAAAGGATCTTTTAAAAAAGCAAATCGATCTAGAATTGATAGCTTTTCAGGGATTGGCGATGAAAAAGCATTGAAAATTTTACAAAAAGTATCGAAAGAATTTGGCGTTCCTACAGTAACCGATATTCATACTAATGAAGATGCTGCAATGGCTGCTGAATATGTTGATGTACTTCAAATACCTGCGTTTTTAGTACGTCAAACCGACTTAGTTGTTGCTGCTGCAAAAACAGGCAAAACCGTAAATTTGAAAAAAGGACAATTCATGAGTCCGGAAAGCATGAAACATGCAGTACAAAAAGTATTAGATTGTAATAATGAGAACATCATGGTTACTGATAGAGGTACTATGTTTGGTTATCAAGATATGATTGTTGATTTTAGAGGGATTCCTACCATGCAACAGTTTGCAACCACAGTTTTAGATGTTACACACTCCTTACAACAACCTAATCAAATGACAGGAGTTACGGGTGGAAGACCAGACATGATTGAAACCATTGCGAAAGCAGGAATTGCTGTTGGTGTTGATGGAATTTTCATCGAAACACACTTTGACCCAGCAAATGCTAAAAGTGATGGCGCTAATATGTTACATTTAGATTATTTTGAAGGACTAATGACTAAATTAGTGGCAATTCGAAAAACAGTAAATCAATTTTAATTTTTTTATATTTCTAATGAAGCATCCATTTTTAATGGCTGTACTAACTTTTTGTGTTTTTTCACAGTACACCTTTTCGCAAGAAACAGTTGAAAATCCTGAAAAATACACGAGCAAAAACAAAGGTAAATTTTATATTTTTTGGGGAGGAAACCGCGAATCGTATTCTAAATCAGATATTCGATTTAAAGGAGCTGATTATGATTTTACGCTTTATAATGTAGGCGCTCATGACAAACCAAAAGGTTGGCATTGCGATTATTTAAATCCAGCTCGAATGACCATTCCTCAAACTAATTTAAGAATAGGTTATTTTATTACTGATCATTACAATATATCAATCGGTTTTGACCATATGAAATATGTAATGTATAATGATAGAACTGTAAATTATTTGGGCTATTATCCAAATGCAGGAACTTATAATGAGAATCCTACAGCTAATGAATTAACCCTTGACGAAGATTTTTTAACTTTTGAACACACTGATGGTTTAAACTATGTAAATACCGAATTTTCAAGAATTGATGATATTTCTAGTATTTTTCAGTTACCAAATACTGATAAATTTCAAATAAATATTACAGAAGGAATTGGCGCTGGTTTATTATATCCAAAAACCAATACACAACTTTTAGGAAAAGATCGATATGATGAATTTCATATTGCAGTTTATGGAGTTTCGGCAAAAGCAGGGTTGAATTTCACCTTTTTCAAACATTTCTTCATTCAAACCGAAATTAAAGGCGGATATATCGAAATGAATGATATTAGAACCACTAGCAATACTGCAGATAAAGCAGAACAACATTTTTGGTTTTTGCAACGCATTATAGCAGTTGGTGGAATATTTCGAATCTAATTTATAATTCCAAAAAGTTTAAACTTTACTATAAAAAAAACGTCTCAATAGTTATTGAGACGTTTTTTTTTATTTACCGAATAATCTTTTATTAATGACCTCCACTTACTTTCTTATCAAAACTAATTCCTTGATTTTTCAATATTCCAGAAACTTTCCATGCGTAGAAAGCTAAATATGCAAAACATAAAACCCCAACAATGTAACTAGTTTGAATAGTAGAAATATCCGCAATGTAACCTTGTAATAAACTTACAAAACCACCACCCATAATCATCATGATTAAAAAACTACTTCCTTGACTAGTATGTTTTCCTAAACCACTCACCGCTAATGTAAAAATACATGGCCAAAGCGTACTACAGAATAATCCTACACTAGTAAATGCATAAACACTCACCATACCATCAGTTACCATACCTATAATTAGTGCTACAATACCAAGTGAAGAAAAAATCAACAACATTCTAGCTGGATTACCTTTACTTGCCATATCTGCCAATATCAATACTAATATGATTAGTGCATAAATATAAAATGGTGTCAAATCGTGTTTAGCAATAGCATTTACAAATAAGAAAACACCAAATGCTAAATAAGGAGCAATAAATCGTAATATTTTTTGCAAATTCATTTTATCAGTAAAGGCTTCTACAGCTCCTGTCCAACGACCAATCATCAAACTGGCCCAATACAATGAAATATAAGGAGCTACATCTTTTGTCAGAAAACCTAAATTTTTCTCCATATAAGCAGGCAAATTGCTCGCAGTAGATACTTCAACACCCACATATACAAATATTGCAATCATCCCTAAAATCAATTGAGGATACTTTAACGCTGAACTTCTAGTCGCTGCTTTATCATCTTCAGATTCTACAATTGCTTGAGGCTTGTCGGGTAAAGAAGAAAACTTAAGCAATATAGCTACCAATAGAAAGGCTGCTCCTAAAATCAGGTAGGGTGTTTTAACACTCTCTATACTCATATCAGTATTTCCTGATGTTGCCGAACCGAAAATTGCAAAACTTACAATTAAAGGTCCAATAGTAGTTCCTAAATTATTGATTCCTCCTGCAAGTGTTAAACGCTGAGATCCTGTAGTTATTGGCCCTAATGCAATCGCTAATGGATTAGCTACTGTTTGCTGTAATGAAAATCCAAGAGCCACAATAAATAATCCCGACAACATTAAAGTAAACGAACCCGTATTGGCTGCTGGATAAAATAATAATGTACCTAAGGCAGAAATAGCCAAGCCTAAGGCTAAAGAATTTTTATACCCCAATCTATTGATTAAGTCTCCTTTGGTAAGATACGAAATCAAAAGATACAATAAAGATCCAACAGTATAGGCAATATAAAAAGCTAATGAAACTAATTGACTTTGAACTTGTGTCAAATCAAAAGCTTTTTTAAATACTGGAATTAAAATGTCGTTACTTGCTGCAACGAATCCCCAAAAGAAGAAAACAGTTACTAAAGGAATAAACTGTGCCCAGTTTGTTTTAATTTGGTTTGTACTCATAATTGTAGTTTAATTGGTTTGGTTTAATTAGTTTATTAAGGCGAAACGAATTGCCGCTCCTCCTCCATTAGTCAAATTTAATTTAATTTTTGAATTTGAAGTCACTTGTATAGTTTTTATAGCATACGATTTTGGATTTTTTTCCCAATGGGCGTCTTTTCCATCCTCATAAATAGTGGCTTTATAGGTTTTTCCAGGAGTCAAAAAATTTAATTCTATATTGGTTGTGCGAGCATTTTCATCGGTAATTGCACCTAAAAACCACTCATCTTTGCCTTTTGTTTTTCTTGCAACAGTTAAGAAATCGCCAGGTTCGGCCTCTAAATAAACGGACTGATCCCAATTTACAGCCACATCTTTAATGAATTGGAAAGCATCCAAATGTTTCTCATAATTTTCAGGTAAATCAGCAGCCATTTGTAAAGGAGAATACATTGTAACATATAACGCTAATTGTTTAGCTAATGTAGTATGTACCTGCTCTTTTTTAGCCGCATCATAAACATTCATCTTAATTTCAAAAATACCCGGAGTATAATCCATTGGACCACCTAAAAGTCTAGTAAACGGTAAAATAGTTTCATGCATTGGCGGATTTCCTACTGACCAAGCATTAAACTCGTTACCTCTAGCCGCTTCGGCTGCAATGTAATTGGGATAGGTTCTACTATAGCCTGTTGGACGAGAACTTTCGTGCGAATTCACCATCAATTTATAATCGGCAGCACGTTGTGCCACAAAATTATAATGATTCACCATTGTTTGCCCATCATGATATTCTCCACGTGGAATAATTTTTCCTACATAGCCCGATTTTACTGCCGGATATCCAAACTCCTGCATCAATTCAAAAGCACGGTCTAGGTGGCGCTCATAATTGGCAACCGAACCCGAAGTTTCATGATGCATGATCATTTTAATACCTTTTGATTGAGCATAATCAGTTACTTCTTTCAAATTAAAATCGGGATACGGTGTAACAAAATCAAATACATTTTCTTTCCAATTGCCAAACCAATCTTCCCAACCCACATTCCATCCTTCAACTAAAACACCATCAAATCCATGTTTTGCTGCAAAATCAATATAGCGTTTAGTATTAGCTGTTGTAGCTCCGTGCTTTCCTGAAGGTTTTAATTGACCATCTGCTGCATTTTGAGCATTTTGACTTCCTGCATAATCCCAAGTAGCTTTGCCAATATGCATTTCCCACCAAATTCCCACATATTTCATTGGTTTAATCCAAGAAGTATCAACTATTTTTGAAGGTTCATTTAAATTTAAAATCATTTTTGAACTTACGATATCGCGAGCATCATTAGAAATCATGATTGTTCGCCAAGGAGAAACACAAGGCGTTTGTAAATAAGCTTTATCACCTATTGCATTTGGAACTAGATCGGCTTTAAGATCAAATTTATTGACTTCGACATCCAAATGCATCACCGGATAATTGACTACAGCTGCCTCAAAAATATTGATATAAACACCTGAAGGCGATTTTAACATCAAAGGCGATTGCACTCTGTATGGGCTTGCAATTGATTTCACGCCAATGCCATTGTTCATGTCTAATTTAGAATTATCAATATCAGATAATGTTGTTTCATTATAAGCATATTCTTGACTATCATAATCACCCGGAATCCAAAATGCTTTGTGATTTTCTACTAAATTAAATGTCGTTTTTTCATCGGAAACAATGAAATGATTCAATGATTCTTGTTTTGGAAAATCATATCGAAACGCCACACCTTCATTATAAACTCTGAAAATGATATTGAGTTTACGATTGGTATCCTTTTGCAATAAAAAATAGGTGACTTGATTATAAGTGTTTTGAATCGAAGATTCTTCACCTAATACGGGTTGCCACGTTTCATTAACCGATTTTGATTCTTGATTTAGTAGTGTAAATCCATAATCCAAAGCGTTGTTATCTTTTAAAGCAATGCCTAATTCGCTATCTTGAATTATCTCTTTATTTAAATATGAAACCTTGTAAATTGGTTTACCAACTGCATTAATTGAAAAATCTACTTGAAGTTGCTTTGATGGAGAAAGCGTCATTTGTGCAAAACTACTCACTGCAAAAAGCAATAAAAAACCTACTATATATTTCTTCATGGAATTATTTTATGATTCAACTAAATTATATTTAACTTTATAAAAATACAGTTAAACTGTAATTCAAACAACAAGTATTATTTATAGTTATTAACGAAAACGTTTTAGTTGATTGAAAAATTAAAGCATTAGCATAAAAAAATCCTAACAAATGTAGGATTCATTTATATTATCGATTGAATTATTTACCATCAACATACTCTTGCAAATAGGAATACTTAGGTGTTAATTTCCCATTTTCAGTCATTTTTGCTCTTTGTAAAATGCCATCTTTGTCACCATTGAAAAAAGCAGGAATAACATGTTCCATAAACATTTCGCCAAAACCTTCACTGGCATCTTTTGGTAATTCACACGGAAGATTATCAATAGACATAACCATAATTGAAGCCGGATGTGTGTATGCAACCTCTTTGTGTTCATTAGGTAAATAACCAAAAAAAGGATCGGCAATGGTTGAAGCTTTTAACGTACAAGCAATCGGTCCATCAACGTCACAGGAAATATCGGCAACTACTTGAATTTTGTTATCGGGAGCTTGCAACATTTCGCGAGTTAAGATATCGGGTGCCTCATTTCCATGAAAATGCCCTGCTATAAATAGATCGGAAACTTTCGTAAATCGACCAAAGTCTGAAGTATAAGCAGATGGATTGCTGTAAAAATCACTTTTACTGCTGGGTTGTCCATCGATTCGTTTATTATAATCTAATACATCAATTTGCGTATATACCGCTTCGGAATAGTTTTTAGTTAAAAAATCTGATGCGGCAACTTGCTTGATTTTCATTCCGTCTAACATTTCTTTAGCGCCCATACCTACTTTACCATGTCCTGTCAACACAATTTTAATATTAGGCAATATTTGACGTTTCAAACGCGCTATTAATTCCTCTTGATTTTTTAAGGTTTCGGCTTTAGCCAAAGTAAATAAATCATACTTAATACCAAAAGCTCTTATACCATTATAGGCGCCCACAATTCCAGCATAACGACCAAATCCAATAAGACGTTTGTGATTTTCATCTACGATTGTTTCATGATCATATAAATCAATATTTTGGGCTAAAATAGCTTGTAATAATTTTCTGTTGTATGGTTGTTTTTTTATGGTATGCGAAAAGAAAAAATACTTCTTATTCGGAATTAACGCTGCTACCGGAACTTCTTTTACACCAAAAAGCACATCACAATGGGTCAAATCAGTACAAACTTCTATGCCAAGTGCTTCATATTCTTCATCTGTAAAAACACGAATGGGCGAACTTTCAACAAATAATTCAGCTTGTGGATAAGTTGCTTTTAAACGAACTAATTCTTCCGGGGTAAATACGACTCTTCTATCTGGTGGTGATTTTTTTTCTGTAAGGATTCCGAATTTCATTTTTTATAAAATATTATAACTATAGGGTTAGTGAATGTTACAAATATAACATTTTACATAACATGGTGCAATGTTTTTTTTATTGAACTTTTCATTGTAATTTCGCGAAGTTATAATACTATTGGGGTCGACTGGTTTTGACAGCGAGTGGAATTAATTAGTAAGCACGTCGAGCATTGTATGTTTTGCTCGTAAATCCAAATGTACACACCTATAAACGGCGAAAATAATTACGCTTTAGCTGCTTAATCTGAATTATAGTAAGATTTGCCTAGTTCTGACCAGGTCGGAAAGCTAGATTCTCCTCAACAGCCTTGGTTTATGGCGTTTGATTTAGGGGAACCGTAAATGTAAACCTAGGAACGGTAATGCTTTAAATCCGTTCCGACACTGATAAAGCTAAGTTAAAAGTGGCTGTTTTCTGCCTTGCTTTTAAACGAAAAT
>CAISYO010000063.1 GCA_903889745.1 uncultured Bacteroidota bacterium
AATGGAATATTATTAAAAATGTCGGGGTGATTTTTTATCAAATCTAGATATCGTTCTTCAGGTGTTTTAAATAGAAAGCCCTCCATTCTTTCTATCGTCACATTAAAAGCCTCTTGTGCCATCAGTCTTCCAAATCGTTCCCATTTGTGGGATTGTTTAAAAAGAAAATGTAAATCCTCGATATTTATGTAAAGAATAGAGGCGTTTGTCAATGCTTGTGTTTGGTAGTCACAAGGTGTTTGATTTATAAAACTTTTGAATGGTACAACAAATTGATTTTTTGAATATAAGAAAACATTTTGTTCATCGGCGGTTTTCGAATCAATTATATATGAACGAAAGATACCAGTATTTATAAATCCTAAATGACTGCAAATATTTTTTCTTTGATTAAAAAAGTCACCTTTTTTATAGGATTTTGTTTGCCAAAACGACAGCGATAAATTAAATTCGTCTACTGTCAAGTTAGCAAATTGGTTTAAAGCAAAGGCTAGTTTTTCAATTTCAGTCATTCTTTTTTTTGGTGTTTGAGGTGTCGTTATACAATGCCCCCTAAAGTTCCGGGGCTTGGCGAAGGTGGGGATTAAAAAGTGCTAAAGTTCAAATTTAGAACAAAAGCTAATAGAAAGTACAAATGCTCAATATAGCACTTATGCCCCACTTATGCCAAACCCAATGTTAGCAGAAGGCTTTTTAATTCATATTCCGATATTCGACTGCCGTCATTCCAGTTTTTGATTTGAATAATTTACTGAAATATTGAGGATATTCGAAACCAAGTTTATAAGCAATCTCATTTACAGAGTCATTCGTGTTCAATAAATTATTTTTGGCTTCTTCAATAAGGAAATAATGGATATGTTCTTGTGCATTTTTACCAGTTTCTTTTTTCAATAAGTCACTTAAATAATTGGGTGATAGAAATAGTAGTTCAGCAAAATATTTAACACTTGGCAAACCTTTTTTTTGTAGGTTTCCAGAGTTAAAATAGCCATATAAACTATTTTCAAATCTAACAAGCAAATCGGTATTTGCCTTTTTTCTCGTTATAAATTGTCTGTCATAATAACGATTACAATAATTTAATAATAATTCAATATTTGATGTGATCAGTGTTTGACTGTGTTTATCGATATTTTCTGTTAATTCGTTTTCTAATTTATTTACACAATCCAAAAGTGTTTCTTTTTCTTTATCCGACAGATGTAATGCTTCATTTACTTGATAAGTGAAAAATGTATAATCTTTCATTTTATTTGCCAACGAAGTACCACGAATCAAGTCCGGATGAAAAAATAATCCCCAGCCTACTATATTTTCCGTTGAGCTATTATCACTTTCAATTGTTATAATTTGGTTAGGTGCAATACATATTAAAGTTCCTTCCTGAAAATCATAGTATTCCTTACCATATCGCAATCTATTGGCACAATGGTTTTTGAACATGAGGGAATAGAATCCGCAAGTCAACTTTACTTCTTCCACCAATTCATGTTTCTCCAGTTTGGAAAAATCAACTACCGAAATCAAAGGATGCTTTGGAGCAGCTTGTTGAAACAATGCATTTAATTGACTGATACTTTCTAATCTTATTATATTTTCCATTTGTTTTTTATAAATATTTAAAGATTTCTCGATTCTCCAAAATTTCTGTTTCAGCACCATTCATTCCCACTTTGAACATTGCTAAAGCCAATTCCGAAGATTTTATACTTGCACCTTTTCCGAGATATTTGGTGATAGGATAAATAAATCTAAAAAATTGATACCCTATGTTTGGTTCTTTACGTTGTTCAACAGGATAAATATACCCAGGTCTGAAGGCGTGAAATTTTAAATTTAATAATGAAATTCGGTTTTCAGCCATTCCCTTGTATCTGGCAAAAGATGTTCTACTTTTTTCTGTTCTATCAGCACCCATTCCACTCAACAAACATAAAGTGGATTTTGGGCTTTCACGTTTTAAGGCAGAAGCAAATTCTACAGCATAATTTACTGTAATTAGTTTAAATTTTGCATCTGGAACTTGCCCTGTATATAATCCAACACAAAAAAATGTGGTATCAATGTTTTTGAATAAATCGAAATGTTTCGAGTAATCTTCAAAATTTTCAATAACAATTTCTTTAAGTTTCGAATGTTTTGTAGCTGTTGGTTTACGAACCAAACTTCTTACTTCATCTACCTCAATTGAGTTTAGGCAATGCTCTAAAATCAATTTACCTATCATACCGGTACTACCGGCTATTAAAATTTTCATTTTAACTGGCTCATTACAATTTTATCGAAAATCCTATCGCCCATGTTATTACGTAAGAAAATTGAAGTACTTGACAATTTACCTACTTTGTATCTTGTTTTTGGTTTTTTAGCAAGAATGATTTCAGAAATAGCTTCTGCAATTACTGAAGAGTGATCACTTCTGCTATAAAATTTTTCCGTTAGTTGTACTATATTGTTTGTAAGCTTTTTATACGGACCATTGCCAGAAATCTCAATAAGTGGTTTTTTCCCTACTTCACCTAATTCAGTAGCAATTGCTCCAGGTTGTAATATGACAACATCAATATTAAATGATTTTAATTCCAACCGTAAACAATCGCTCCAACCCTCCAGCGCATGTTTTGTTGCATGATACCAAGCACCGAGTGGAGCATAAATTCTACCACCAATCGATGAGGTATTAATGATTAAACCTTTCTTTGATTTTCGCATATGAGGAATTACCTTTTGAGTAAGGCTTGCGAGTCCAAATAGATTTACTTCAAACTGCCTTCTTGCATCTGTTATTGGCGTTTCCTCTACAGATCCATATAGAGCATATCCAGCATTGTTCCAAAGAACATCAATTTTACCTTCTTTTTCAATAATAGTGTCTATAACGCTTTGAATTTCGGTTTCATTTGTAACATCCATTTGAATAGGAAATGCTCCGATTTGCTCAAGATCTTTCATGTTTTCTATTCTTCTAGCAACAGGATAGACTTTGTGTCCTTCTTTAATTAATTTCAAGGCGGTTTCTTTGCCCATTCCAGAAGAT
>CAISYO010000064.1 GCA_903889745.1 uncultured Bacteroidota bacterium
AAATTTAAAATAATTAAAACAGGATTATTTTTTTTAATATTAAAGGAGTATATTTACTCGATACAAGAGTATCATGTCTTCTGAAAAGCGGTTCGACATTAACATCGTTTGGAGTACAAAAAGCTTGTAATCCTATGATTACAAGCTTTTTACATTTTAAAACATAATTACTCAAAAACTTTTTGGCATATCTTTAGCTCCATGCAAAACCCTTACAATCCTAATGTGATCACTTTGTATTGTATAAAACACAACATGACTTCCTGTTGGCAAACTATATAAGCTTTTTTTAATCTCGTTTCTATTTCTTCCCATTTCAGGGGTATTTATAATCTTGACAAATACTTCGTCAATTTCCTCTAAATACTTAACAGCTTGATTGAATCCGAATTCTTCAAGAGTATAGTCAAATATTTTTTCCAAGTCATTGTCCGCTTCTCGGGATAAAATATATTTATTTCTTGGCATATGCTGCTTTTTTTGCCGCAATTATATCTGTAATTGACCGGTCACTATTTTCAGATGACCAACCTTTTTCGATTTCATTTCTCAAATCAGTAATTACTTTTTCCCTATAAATTTCATGCAAACGCAAGGCGTCTCTAATTACTTCACTATTGTTTTGATAATCACCTGTTTCCACTTGCTTATTAATGTAAATTTCCTGCTTTTTTGTAAAACTAATATTCATAATTTTCGCAATTTATTGTCTATATGTAGCAAATATAGATAATTTAATGAATTTCAAATAATTATTTTCGCATTTTTAATATGTGAAAACACCAAATATGGTTGAATTGTTTTTATATTCAACTTATGTAATTTCGTTTAAAATAGTATCTTCGCTTCAAATATTTTTTATAAATGGGTACATTTGTCATTGTACAACGAACAAGCGGAGCTTATAAATATGAATTTGTTTCACGAAAAGGGAAAACTATTTTTACGAGTAACGACTTTGAATTGCGTTTTGAATGTGAGGATCAAATTGAACAATTAAAAAGCGCTATAGAGCGCTGTGTTTTTCTTCGATTTAAATCGTCTGGAGGTAAGTTTTTCTTTCGATTGATACTAGATAACCATGAGGTAGCTGTTAGTAGGCGATATACAACTCAATTATTGCTTCAAAAAGGAATTGATGAAATTATTAAGTATGCGGATAAAGCAGAATTTTTAGATTTTTCAGCTGCGGAAGATATTTTTGGCGCCCCATAAAAAAAGCCCTGCATTGCAGGGCTTAATTTTTTTTGCTTGTAAACTAATTACTTAGCAGCTGGAGCTTCTGCAGCTGGAGCAGCAGTAGAATCAACAGGAGCAGCAGTAGAATCAGTAGCTACAGCAGTAGAATCTACAGCTGGAGTTTCAACTACAGTTGAATCAGTAGCAGCTTCAGTGTTTTCAGCAGCTTCTTTACAAGAAATGAACATAGCAGCAACAACTGCTAAAGTTAATACAACTTTTTTCATTTTTTTAAATATAAAAGGTTAAAATTTTGATTTGAAAAGACTTTCACTTTTCCGCTTTTTATATTGTTAAAAAAAAGCCCCACTTGGTGGAGCTTAATTTTTTCTGTAGCAATAAATTACTTAGCAGGTGCAGCTTCAACAGCAGCAGCAGGTGCAGCAGCGCTATCTACAGCAGTAGAATCAGCAGCAGGTGCCTCTTCAACAGCAGGAGCTTCAACAGCAGTTGAATCTACAGTTTCTGTAGTTTCAGCAGCATTTTCTTTACAAGAAACGAACATAGCAGCAACAATTGCTAAACTTAAAACAACTTTTTTCATCTTACTAAATTATAAAGGTTAATTATTAATTCGGAGCAAAGATATAAATTTTTTAACATGTCAAAATATTTTTAGACAAATTTTTTCATTTTTTTTTCTTTGGATTCCAAAATCATTAAAATCAAATGCTATGCCAAACAATTATTATTTAAATATTTGAGTAATTATTTGGTTATCTTTTCTTAGGATGAACAAGTTTCATCTCATCTAGTAAATGACTTGCACCTGCAAATTTATCAATGATAAATAGCACATAACGAGCGTCAACCATAATGTTTCTGCATATTTCTGGGTCATAGTTTATATCACTCATTGTGCCTTCCCAAACGCGATCAAAATTTAAACCGATAAGATTTCCGCTCGCGTCAATGGCTGGGCTACCTGAATTTCCACCAGTAGTATGATTAGTTCCTATAAAACATACAGGCATTTTACCATTTGCATCGGCATAAATCCCATAATCTTTATTTTTTTCAAGTGCTAATAATTTGGCTGGCACATCAAATTCATAATCACCCGGAATGTATTTCTCCAGAATTCCGTCTAAATGGGTAACTGGTTCATAATACACAGCATCACTTGGTTGGTAGCCTTTTACTTTTCCGTAAGTTACTCGCAACGTACTATTTGCATCTGGGAAAAATCGTGCATTTGGAAACAATTCTAATTGAGCTTTCATGTAGTTACGTTGTAGTGCTATGATTTGTAAATTAATTTCATCATATTTAGGAGAAACATTTTTATAGAAATGATCTGCTAATTCTTTCACTAATTGGTAACCTTTGTCTTTTTGAAGTTTCTTGAAGATGGACTCAGAATTACCTTCAAAAAGCTTATTTAAGCCGCTGTAAGACGTTAATTTTGATTTTGTGTAGATTTCTGTAGTTAATGAGTTATAATTGGTGTTTTTAAGGGTTTCTGGAATCAATGGTGATTTTGTTCCATATAATGCAATGAGTTGTTCAAAAACTTTTTCATCTACAGTTGCATTGAAATCTTTATAAAATCCTTCACTATCTTTTATAAAATTATTTTTTCGGTCAGTAAAAGCTTGTTCGCCTTTCGATTTATATACTTGTTCTAGTTGATAAATTTTGAAACCTAAACTTAATAATTCGGTATTTCGCAACACCACTTCCACAAAATAATCTCTCGCTAAAGCATAATCATTGATTGCTTTATAGTTTTTGTCAAAATCGGCTAATAATTGACCATATTCAGCTTGTTTTCCTTGTTCAATTACTTTTTGAGAAAATTGTTGTTCAAAGTTTTGTTTTAAAGCAATAGCATTTGATTTTTTTAATCCTTTGCTTTCTCCAATCCATTTTTTCCAATAATTTGCAACACTTGCATATTTTGAAGCATATTGAATTTTGATGGCTTTATCTTTTCGCATAAAACCATCTTGCACTTTCAAAGCAGCATCTCTAATTTCAATTTTTGCCGGATTTAATGTAGTAACAATTTGCTCTACCGCTTGAGAAGGTAAGTATTCTTGCGTTTTTCCCGGAAAACCAAAAACTAAGGTAAAGTCATTTTCGCTAATTCCATCTAATGAAATTGGTAAAAAGTGCTTCGGAGTATATGGAATATTATCTGCAGCATATTCTGCGGGTTTATTGTCTTTGTTAGCATAAATTCTGAATAAAGAAAAATCACCTGTATGACGAGGCCAAACCCAATTATCGGTGTCAGATCCAAATTTTCCAATTGAACTTGGTGGCGCTCCAACTAACCGAATGTCTTTAAAGGTTTCGGTAACAAATAAAAGGTATTGATTGCCTTCATAAAATACTTTAATTCTATTTTCTTGCCATTTTTCTTTACTAAATGAGGCTTGAATTTTAGCACTATTTTCTTGAATTTTCTTTTGCTTTTCGGCTTCTGTTTTTAATCCCGAAACACCTTCTAAAACGCCGCTAGTTACATCATTAATACTAACGATAAGTGTTGCTGTCATACCTGGATTTGGCAATTCTGCAGCATTATTTTTTGCCCAAAAACCATCTTGTAAATAGTCGTGCTCAACGGTTGAATGGCTTTGAATTGCATCATAACCGCAGTGATGATTTGTAAGCATTAAGCCTTTTGGAGATATAATTTCGGAAGTACATCCACCATCAAAATGAACAATAGCGTCTTTTAAACTCGATTGGTTTACAGAATAAACTTCATCGGCAGATAATTTCATGCCAAGTGATTTCATTTCCGATTCATTCATGCCTTTTAAAAGACTTGGAATCCACATTCCGCCTTGTTGTGCAAAAGTGGGTAAAACGAATAAAATAAGTAAAATTCTAAAAAATTTCATAGTAGTATAATTTATATGTAATGCAATTTTTAACGTGGGCAAGATACAATTTTTGTTGCTTTTGTTTGCAAAAAAAATCCTCATGTTTGTGTTCATGAGGATTGTAATTGTGATTTTATTATAGTTATGCAGAAATCGTTTCTACTTCTTTGTTGATTTATTAGATAGTTTTATTCAATAACAAATTGATGTTCTGCAAAAGTACCAAAGTCACCTCCTCCAGAAAATAGAGAAGCACCATTGTTCAAGTTATTCATAGAATAATTTCCTTGAACGGCTGCACTTGCATACATTCCATCTCCATAATTATCATAAATTACAAAAGTGTATGTTCCGGGCGTTAAACATTTTACCATTGAAAATGTACTTCCATTAGCAAAACCTAATGCAGCATAGCCTGTAATTGTAGTACCTGTAGCATCAAAACCCCCAGAATCAATTAAGTTTAATGAAGAATCAAACAATTTCCATGCTGTTTCTTCGGGATAGCTGTCAAAACGGATTGACAATTTAACTGGAGTACTATTGTTGTCGACTCCTGTTGAAAACATAGTTATATCTTGATTTGAAAAAGTGCTACCACAAGCATAGGTATTTCCATTTAAATCATATAACCTATAATAACCACCATTTGTTAGGCCATTGTTATTAGTATCAAAAAAAGATAAAACATAATCTCCATCTTCTAAACAAAAAGGTAAAAGTATGTTTTCTATTCCTACATATTCACCATTGAAACCACCTTCAAAAATAGGAGTGTTTGGGTCATTAACACTAAATATTTTCCAATAAGTCTCTTCTGGAAAGGCATCGAAGTCTATTGCTAATATGGTTGTGTTTGAATTACAATTTTCTAATGGTAACACTTCTAATGACAGGGTGCAATATCTACCACCTATGTTAATATTAAAATTAGCAGTACCATATGATGAGGGTGTGCCAGTTATATTAAACATTAAATTACCTTGAATTAAATCAAATATTCCAGCTTCTATAGAAGCTACTAATCCAGTAACTCCAGTGGATTGAAATTGTCTAGCATCAAAATTTAAATTTCCTCCATTTGATGTAGTGTAGGGTATTTCAAATGAAAAATTAGTTACATTCTGATTTAAAACTAATGCACTATTAGCGCTATTAAAAACAACTGAATCACAATTAAGAGATTCTAAAGCAGGAGGAACATATTCTACATAATAGCTACTGTAATTGTAAGTTAGTTCATCTGAATTATGTAAAAAAGATTCACCAGCACGAAAAACATGGTTACTTCCCCTTGTAATAGTTGCTTGATTACGTTTCATTGCTAAATATGATTTTCCTTCTCCCCACATTTCCATTTTAGTTTGATTGTAAATGGCTTGTTTAAGAGCATCACCAGATAATGGGTCTACATAAGCATCAGCATCAGCAGCTCCACCAGCAAAACGAGACGTTACAAGTTCTTTTAACCTAGCTTTTGCTACTGCATCGGTCCCCATTTTTGCAGCAGCTTCTGCACTTAACATATAGAACTCATCTACACGCATAAAAATATAATCAGTATTAATTACACGTTGGCCACCAACAACTCTAGCTGGATCATAAAATTTATTTACTGGTCTGTAACCAGAAGCTGAAGTAAATTGACCTTTTCTAACATCAGTCGTAGGTATTGCATCCCATAAAGCTCTATCAATAGATTTTCTATCACCAGCCCATTGGTAACTATATGTATAGTAATCCATTTGACCCCACCAGTTAATTAAGTTATGATCCATCTCTGTTGTAATATCTACTCCCCACATCCAAGATGCTGAGTTAACATCATTAAAACCAGAGCCAGCTCCTGGGAAAGCTACTTCTGCTGTTGAAGTTAAAGGATATTCGTTAGAGTTAATAATTTCATCAGCTAGTGTTTTTGCTTGTGAATAATTGTTCATAAATGCATAGGCATAGGCTAAGATTCCTTTTGCAACATTTTTATCAATGTTGGTTTTGCTAGGTCTAACATAATTATTTAAAAGACTAATAGAAGTTTGAAGATCATTTCTAACTAAATTATAAATTAAATTCATTTGTACAGGAGAGTTGTTTGATTGTGCTCCATTATATAAAGGGAAAATAATTTCACTAGTATTGTATTCTTGTTGAAAACATTGTATTAAGTAAAAATAGGAATGTGCTCTTAGCGCTAATGCTTGTCCTAATGCCCATCTTCTCTCGTTATCAGAGGGTAAACCTCCAAAAGGAGTTAAAGGAGTAATTATTGCATTACAAGCATGAATAATATTAAAATAATAGTCTCTAATAATTCGATTTTCTTCCCTTGTGTTATCAACGGTAGAAACTAAGTTAGCAGTATTTCGATACCAATTAAAACTATTTGCGGACAAAGCCATATCTCCTGACAACAAATCTAACCATATATCTACCCCTTTTTGGCCAAAATCATAATGTCTTGTGCCTGGCTTATAAAGCATAGCATAAAGATCGTCTAAATTGGTGTAAGAATCTGTTGTATTTATAATAATTGTACCGCCATAAGAAGTCCCAATACCATTTGTAGCAAATGGTCTTATATAATAAGTCGTATTTGGTGTAAGACCTGTTAAAATTTTGTAATAATATCCTTCGCCTGAGCCAATAGTTGAGTTGTTGTTTATAATTGTTGGATTTTCTTGAGTGCTCCAACAAACTCCCCTACTTGTTATATTAGAGTTACCATCAAATAGAACGGCTAATTCTAATGAAACAGATGTATTATATACGAATTTTGGAATAATTTTATATAGACTCGGGTAATTATTAGTTCTAAATAACTTTTCTTCGCCATAAGCAACACCAGCGTCACTTGTAGCATATGCCCTTACTCTATATATAGTATTTGGAAGAAGGTTATTTAAAGAACTATTAAATTGTCCTTGTCCTTGACCATCAAGAGAATGGTTCGAATTAATTGTGGGGGTTGTTCCAATAGCCCAACAGATACCTCTGGAGGTTATTGAACCTGAGGGTATGGTTACTATGCCCCCTCCAGATGCTATTAAACCATCTTGATATGTAATATCACCTGTGATAACACTAGGTAGCTGTAAAGTTTGGTCAGAATTTGGTGTAGTAAATATTATTTCATTACCATATGCAGTTCCTGCTTGGTTTGTAGCATAAGCTCTCAAGTAATATGTTGTTGCTGGGTTTAACGGTAATATATTTGATGTAAATCCACCTATTCCAGTACCATCAATTGTAAAGTTATTTGCCAAAGTAGGTGTAGCGGTAGTGTTCCAGCATACCCCTCTTTGCGTAATTGATGAACCTCCATCTGAAGCAATATTACCTCCAGAAATAACCATAATTGATGATGATTGTGAAACTTGATTAGTTGTTACTGTTGGAAGTAAATTTACATTTGGGAGTATGTAAGTTATACTGTCAATATCTTGTATGGCAAGACCTAGAATATTTCCATTATTTTGATATACAGTTTTAAGAAATATTTGATTATTAATATTAACCCTAACACTATCTATTGATTCAATAGGTAATCTAATCTGGGTTCCATTTGATTGATGGGTAACTTCCATAACTTGAGCAAAATTAGCTTGCCCAAAAAATACAGCTAATACGATTAAGTAAAAATGTTTCATATTACTACTATTTTTTTATTAGTTTTTTAGTGTTTTTTGTATTACCACTTTCCAAAATTAAAAAATAAATACCTGCGGGATAGTTAGACAGAGAAATTATTCCTGAGTAATTACCATTAACAATACCTAGTTCTTTTTTAAAGAGTAGTTTTCCAGTTACATCGCAAACATTATATTTATATGGTAATAATGATTTTGATGAAAAATTAAATTCAAACAAACCTTGACTTGGATTCGGATAAACATCGAAAACATTAACGATTTCATTATGTATAGGCGTATTTAAAGTACTTTGGTTATATCTGTAATTTTTAAATTCATTAAAAGGACGACTTATTGTATCACCACTGAATAATATTACAAGAACATCAGAGTCTGAAAATTTTATTTTTCTCACATTAACGATATCGTATTCACTAGATCCACCATTTAAATTATTTAAGTGTAATGCTTGTGAATTTGTATCTTGAAAACAGAAAAAAATCAAGAAAGTTAAAATAATTTGTTTCATT
>CAISYO010000065.1 GCA_903889745.1 uncultured Bacteroidota bacterium
AAGAAGCAAATAACACTATTATAGGAAGGTGGCATATTGTAGGTTTTGAACAAAACACAATGTGGGATTTTAAAAATAATTTGAAATACACTATCTATTCAAATAACGGGGTATTTGGTCCAACTGAATCTTCAGCAATTCCAAATCCAAATCCCTGGTATATTGAAAATGATGCAATTATCATTGATCTGCATTTTGGAAACGTTCTCAATAGAACATTGAACTTTTCCCAAAATGGAAATGTTGTAAAGTTTATGGATACAAATGGTGACGTGTCACATATTTTATATAGAGAAGGCTATAATTATACCAATTAAATGTAAAATATTTTTGTCCAACTTCTTAAAATCCCGAGTTAGAGCTCGGGATTTTTTTTAAAGCAAACTTAATGTTTGGCTTAATATAATGTCTATTAAAAAGATTAAAAATAAACTTTATATGATTAGTTGTTGTGGTGAAGAGATGCTTTCAGCATGACAAACTAGGTGTGAAAAGCGTTATGTGATGCTTCGTTACCTCAGCATGACAAACTAAACGTTGATAACTATGCGTGCTTTGCGACCCGAGACCAAAGGTCGAATTGACGAAGTAAAAAACTTAGCGCCATTGCGTTTAAATCTCCCTTTTAAAACTCATATTCTCGTTCCACTTTTGCTATTCTAACTTTATAATTTTTATACCAAGTAGTTCTACCATTCTCTTGAGCTTCAAGATGCTCCATATTGGCTTTCCAATTTTTTATGGCTTCCAAGCTTTCCCAATAAGAAACCGTGATTCCTATTTCATTTCTGGCGCTTTCAACTCCCATAAATCCAGGTTGGGCTTTGGCTAATTCAACCATTTTATTGGCCATTTCGGTATAGCCTGCTTCTAATTCAGTTCTAGTGGAGGTAAAAATTACTGCGTAATACATAATTAAATTTTTAAATTATCGAATCGCTAATGTTCGCTATATAAAGTGCAACGTCTGAAAAATTATAAACAAAGTATTTCTATTGTGACTATGTGTTTAAAAAGAGATGCTTACAGCATGACAAAGATAAACTGCAAACTGAGACTGACCACTGAATACTATAACTTCTTCGCTTCTTCCCAGAAAATATCCATTTCTGCTAAAGTCATGTCCATTAATGGCTTACCTATTTCAGAAGCTTTACTTTCTAAATATTGGAAACGCTTGATGAATTTTTTATTGGTGCGTTCTAAGGCGTCTTCAGGGTTTACTTTTAAGAATCTTGCGTAATTAATCATGGAAAACAAAACATCGCCAAATTCGGCTTCAATTTTTTCTTGATTACCCGCTTGTACCTCAACTTGGAGTTCTTGCAATTCTTCTTGTACTTTGTCCCAAACTTGATGCGGTTCTTCCCAATCAAATCCAACGCCTTTTACTTTATCTTGAATACGACTTGCTTTTACTAATGCAGGTAAACTTTTTGGAACACCTTCTAAAACTGATTTTTTTCCTTCTTTTAGTTTTAGTTTTTCCCAATTTTGTTTTACTTCTTCTTCATCAGCGACTACCACGTCTCCATAAATATGTGGATGACGATCGATTAATTTATCACAAATAGCATTGGCCACATCACCTATATCAAATGCATTGGTTTCGCTTCCAATTTTCGCATAAAAAACAATATGTAACAACACATCACCTAGCTCTTTTTTGATTTCCTGCAAATCGTTATCTAGAATTGCATCACCAAGTTCGTAGGTTTCTTCAATCGTTAAATGACGAAGACTTTCGAGTGTTTGCTTTTTATCCCAAGGGCATTTTTCGCGCAAATCGTCCATAATATCTAAAAGACGATTGAAAGCTTGTAGTTGTTCTTGGCGTGTGTTCATGTTTTTATTTTTTGTTTCAAGTTCCAAGTTACAGGTTTGAGGTTTGAAAATGCACTTAAACTTATTCTTGTTTCTGTAAAAATAAAAAATCCCGCGTGGAAAACGCAGGATTTAAACTATAATTTTTCAACTACTTATTCTGCAGCTGGTGTATCTTCTTCTTTAGATAAAGCTTCTAAAGTAACAAAACCCTTTGGTTGTAATAAATTATACCAGTTTATAATTTTTTTAATGTCTGAAGTATATACTCTGTCTTCATCAAATTCTGGTAAAATTTCTCTGAAATAAGCTTTTAATGTTGCATCATCTTCTTTGTGAGAAATGGCTGGTCCGTCATTTTCTTTAGTTGCAATAGCTTTTAATACTTCAGCTAAACGTACTTCTTCAGAATAGGTATATACCGCAATTTCAGACAACAAACTCACATTAGCTCTCATGCCTACTGTAATTTTTTTTCCGTCTAATAAAGATTCTGCAACAAAACCTGTACGGGTTTGAATCTTTAATTCATATAATCCTGGTTTACCAGAAACAGCTAATATTTTTTGAATGCTCATGTTAGTTTTTATTATGGTTGGCAAATATATTATTTTAAAGTAAAAAGTGAAAAGTAAAAAGTGAAAAGTTTAGTTAAAAAAGCAATTTACTTTTAAAAGGCACTAATTACAATTTAACGGCCTTTTTTGTTTGCATATTTCATTTTATAATCGGGTCTGGCTTTACCTTCCATTATATTTTGTAATTTCTTTCCAATTAATTTCTTTTTCAACATGGATAAATGATCGGTAAATAAAATTCCTTCAATATGGTCATATTCATGTTGGATAACACGCGCAATTAAACCATTATACACTTCTGTTTTCTTATTGAAATCTTCATCAAAATATTCAATTGTAATGGTATCATGACGAAAAACATCTTCCCGAACATCTGGAATACTTAAACAACCTTCATTAAACCCCCAAATATCACCTTCTTCTTTAATGATTTTTGCATTAATGAACGTCTTTTTGAACTCTTTCATTAAAGCCGCTTCTTCTTTAGAAACATCGTCACTATCACTAAAAGGTTCTGTATCTACAATAAATAAACGAATAGGAAGCCCAACTTGAGGAGCCGCTAATCCAACTCCGTGTGCATGGTACATCGTATCATACATGTTAGCAATCGTTTCTTTAAGATTTGGATATTCCTGAGAAATGTCTTCGCAAACTTTTCGTAAAACAGGTTCTCCGTATCCGTATATTGGTAAAATCATAATCTTTATTTTCTAATTTCTAACTTCTGAATTCTAAATTTCGAATGCAAAAGTACTATTTTTTATAATGTAAATAATCTTGAAGCATAATTGTTGCGGCAATTTCGTCTACCAAAGCTTTATTTTGACGTTGTTTCTTATTTAATCCGCTATCAATCATCGTTTGAAAAGCCATTTTTGAGGTAAAACGTTCGTCAACCCTATCAAGAGGAATCTCTGAAAAAGCAGCTTTAAATTTAGCCACAAAAGCATTAATTATTTCAGCACTTTGAGAAGGTGTTCCGTCCATTTGTTTAGGTTCGCCAACAATTACGCGCTCAACTTTCTCTTTTGAAAAATAGTCTTTTAAAAAAGCAATTGCCGTTTCAGATGGAATTGTGGTAAGCCCAAAAGCTATCATTTGCATTTCATCGGTAACCGCAATACCCGTTCGTTTGATTCCGTAATCGATGGCTAAAATTCGTGGCATTTCTTTTTTTTACAAAAATAAAGGTTTTATACTAATAAATTGATTCTAAAGGTAAACTATTCATTTTTTGCATAACCATAAATAAATTATCTTTGTAGCACAAATTATGAGAACCATGACCAATTTACAATCTACAATAGAACAAGCTTGGGAAAACCGTGCTTTATTACAAGAAGAAACTACGCAAAAAGCCATTAGAGAAGTTATCGAATTATTAGATAGCGGAACACTTCGTGTGGCTGAACCAACAACAGATGGTTGGCAAGTAAACGAATGGGTAAAAAAAGCTGTGGTAATGTACTTCCCTATTCAAAAAATGGAAACTTGGGAATCGGGTATTTTTGAATATCACGATAAAATGTTATTGAAACGCAATTATGCTGAAAAAGGCATTCGTGTCGTACCAAATGCGGTTGCAAGATATGGTGCTTACATTTCGAGTGGTGTTATTTTAATGCCAAGTTATGTCAATATTGGAGCTTATGTAGATGAAGGAACAATGGTTGATACATGGGCAACAGTGGGAAGTTGTGCGCAAATAGGAAAACATGTTCACCTTTCTGGTGGTGTTGGAATTGGTGGTGTTTTAGAACCCTTACAAGCGGCACCCGTAATTATTGAAGATGGCGCTTTCATAGGTTCTAGATGTATTGTTGTAGAGGGTGTTCACGTTGGCAAAGAAGCGGTTTTAGGTGCAAATGTTTGCCTAACCGGTTCTACTAAAATTATTGATGTTACAGGCGATGAACCAATTGAATACAAAGGAATTGTTCCAGCTCGTTCGGTAGTAATTCCTGGAAGTTATACGAAGAAATTCGCTGCCGGAGATTATCAAGTGCCGTGTGCCATTATCATTGGACAAAGAAAACCTTCAACCGATTTAAAGACATCTTTAAATGATGCTTTGAGAGAATATAATGTAGCGGTTTAATATAACTATTTTAAAAAACTACAAATTTCAATTATGCAAAATTATTTTGAAAGTGTAAAACTATTTTTTAAACGTTTTTTGATTGTCCTTTTTATGTATCAAATATGTAGATTTTTATTCTACTTTTTTAATAGAAATGCATTTGAAAACATTACTGCTAAAGGTTTTTTAGGCGGTATTCATTTTGATTTATCAGCTATTGCTTATATCAATATGCTTTTTGCATTATTACACTTTGTACCAGGAAATTTTAAATATAAATCGAACTATCAAAGGTTTTTGAAAATTAGTTTCTTCATTGTAAATTTAATTTTCATTTTAACGAATTTTGTTGATTTCGAATATTACAAATTCACTGGAAGAAGAAGTACTTTTGGCATGATTACAGCAAGTGGAATGGAAAATGAAATTGGTGGATTAATCTTCTCTTTTTTAGTTGAATTTTGGTATTTGCCTTTGTTAGCGATTATTTTAGGATTTGGATTTTGGAAAATGACAGCTAATTTAAAAACGACGAGTGATCAAAGTACGAATTGGACTCAAATTGTCAAACAATCAGGATTTTTCATTTTTTTAATAGGTTTTCTTTTCTTATTAGGTCGAGGAGGAATTCAAAAAAAACCAATAAAAATTGTTGATGCTGTGAATTATGGCTCGATTAATCAATCGGCAATTGTATTGAATACACCTTTTTGTATTCTAAAAACCATTGGTAAAAAAGAAACATTAGAATCACCAAAATACTTTTCAGAGACAGAATTAAACCAAATTTTCAATCCCATTACTGAAATAACTTCAACAGAAAATTCAAACAAAAAAAACGTAGTAATCATTATTTTAGAAAGCTTTGGACGAGAAAATATTCAACATGGACAAACACCTTTTTTAGATGGATTAATTGAAAAATCATTGTTTTTTGAAAACGGTTTTGCTAATGGAAAACTGTCGATTGATGCTGTTCCTTCTACCCTTTCAAGTATTCCAAGTTTGATGAACAATTCGTTAATTACATCAAGTTATTCTATTAATGAAGTGTATGGTTTGCCGAAAATATTAAAAGCAAATGGTTATCAAACCGCATTTTTTCATGGCGCTTTTAACGGAAGTCAGAATTTTGATCAATATTGCAAAGTAGCAGGTTTTGATACTTATTTTGGGAAAAATGAATATATAGGTCCAGAAGCTTATGATGGAAGATGGGGCATATTTGATGAAGAATTTATGCAATATTTTTCTACCAAAATGACCGAATTTAAACAACCGTTTTTCAGTACAATTTTCACTATTTCATCTCATAATCCATACATTATTCCTGAAAAATACAAAGGTAAGTTTCCAAAAGGAACTACAAAGATTCAGGAAAGTATTGCCTATTCTGATTTTGCCTTGAAACGCTTTTTTGAAACGGCATCTAAAGAAAATTGGTATAAAAACACATTATTTGTAATAACAGCAGACCATACATCATCAGAACCAACAGAGAAAAAGTTCAAAACAAATGTTGGAAAATTCAGAGTACCAATCTTATTTTTCGACCCTTCAAATCCTTCTATCGCTGGGAAAAATCAGAAGAATTTACAACAAATTGACATCATGCCTTCGATAATTGATTATTTGAATATTAATAGTAAAATGATTACCTATGGAAAATCGTACAAATCTGAAAAAGATTTTGTGGTGTATTATTTAGATAATATTTACCATTATGTTTCGGGTGATTATTACTTAGCTTTCGATGGAAAAAAATCATTAGGGTTATATAATTTCAAGAAAGATGAATTGCTAAAAACTAATTTAATAAAATCTAAAAAAGCTAAAGCAACCGAAATGGAAACGTTTATAAAAGCGTATATTCAATCCTTTAATGAAAGAATGATTGCTAATAAATTAATTTTATAAAAATGAAAACAATTTGCAATGAATAGGATTTTGGTTATTCAACATAAAATGATTGGCGATGTTTTGATTACTAGTATCATTTGTAACAATCTGAAAAAAGCATATCCAAATGCACAAATTGATTATTTAGTTAATGATAACACAATAGATGTTTTAAATGGCAACCCTAATATTGATTCTTTAATCATCTTTAAAAAAAACCATCAAAATAGTACTTACGAACTTATAAAATTTGCTTTAGGATTAAGAAAAAACAAATACGATTTAGTTATCGATGCTTATTCTAAATTACAAAGTTGGATAATTGTCTTATTGTGTGGAGGTAAAAGAAAAATTTCATATAAAAAAATTGGGCGCACATTTTTATATGATGACAACATCCCATATGCAGAAAACCCATCAAGTAACCTTGGACTTGCAATTGAAAGTAGACTTTCACTTTTATCGCCTTTAAAATTTGATTTTGAACTTGATCCAAATCCTATACTATTTTTAGACCGTTTAGAAATTGAATTGGCAGACAAAATTTTTGAAAAACACAGAGTAAATTCGTCAAAAAAAACAATAATGATAAGTTTACTAGGAAGTGAAAAACTTAAAACTTATCCTCTTCAATATATGACAGAAATTATAGATTTTATTTCTGATCATTACCATGTTAACATACTATTTAATTATTTTCCTAAACAACTTGAAGAAGCTAAAATCGTTTTTGATAGTTGTAAAAAAAGCACACAAAAGACTATTTATTTTGATTTACTAGGTTCTAATTTGCGAGAATATATTGCAATTATGAATAAGTGCGATATAATTGTTGGTAATGATGGTGGCGCCATAAATCTTGCAAAAGCACTTAACAAACCTTCTTTTATTATATTTTCTCCATGGATAGAGAAAAAAATATGGGCTACGTTTGAAGATGGCAAAAAACATCTGTCGATTCATTTGAATGATGTTTTACCCAATTTAATTGTTAATATAGCTGAAAAAGAATTAAAAGAAAACTCTTTACAACTTTACAAAAAATTGGAACCAAAATTTATAATTAAAAAAATTACTCCTTTTTTAGATTCTCACCTTTTATAATTCCTGTTGATATCCAAGTAATATTGTTTTTTATATTATATGCTCTTAATGCTAAATTCTTATTCCATTCTTCTTGATTAAAATAAGCACGTTCATGATCTAAATGTAAACAAACGGCAGCATAGCGAATTTGCTTAGATAAAATTCCAAAATTGAATAAGCGTTCTCCAACTTCTCGATCCAAACCACCGTATTGCATCTCTTCGTTAAA
>CAISYO010000066.1 GCA_903889745.1 uncultured Bacteroidota bacterium
AATGAAAATGGAGCAACAAGTTGTTTAAATTTGGATATAACGCTAAATTCATCGTTAGACAAATTTGCAATTCTTTCTTCAGAATTTCCATAACCTTGTGCAGTATCCAAAAAATTGATTCCAGATTTTTTAGCAAAAGAAAATATAGAAGCTAATTCTTCATCCTTAGGAATTCCAGATTGATTATTAATTCCATATGTTAATCCAAACTGAACTGTTCCTAAAGCTAGTTTTAACATTATTGATTAAAATAAATTCTGATGACCAGATGGTTTTTTAATCGCATCGATTACAAATTGCTGGTCACTTTCCGTCAAAGCTGCAAACATAGGAATACTAATTGCCTCTGAATAATATGACTCTGCTTGTGGAAACTCTTTCTTATCATAACCTATTGCATCATAAAAAGGATGCCTATATACTGGTATATAATGTAGGTTAACTAGAATACCTGCGTTTCTCAATTTTTCAAATAATTGAAGATGGGTAATAGCTGTTTTATTTTTCTTAACTCTTATTATATATAAATGTAAACCGGAATATGTGTCTGGATGCTGCCAAGGTAATTCTAACCATTCTTCAATTAATAATTCATTATAACGTTTTGCTATGGAATGCCTGGCAGCCACGAATTCATCTAAACGATTCATTTGACTTAAACCTAAGGCAGCTTGAATGTCTGTCATTCTATAATTATACCCTAATTCAATTTGTTGATAATACCACGGCCCATCTGGAATATGTGTCATTTCACTTGGATGTCTTACAATCCCATGGCTTCTATATCTATTCAAGGTAGTAGCCAGCTGTGGGTCATTGGTCAGACACATACCCCCTTCTCCGGTTGTAATAATTTTTACAGGATGAAAACTAAATACAGTAATATGTGAATATTGACAACCACCAATTGCTTTATTTTTATACTTTCCTCCTATAGCGTGTGAAGCATCTTCAATAATGCGGAAACCGTACTTTTCACTTAATGCAAATATTTTATCCATCTCACAAGATTGACCTGCTAAATGAACCGGTATTACAACTTTAGGTAAACGACCTAATTTCTCAGCATTTTTTAGCTTTTCCGCCAAGGCCTTTACAGACATATTATACGAAGCAGAATCAATATCTACAAAATCCACATCTGCACCACAATAAAGAGCACAATTAGCTGAAGCAACAAAAGTAATAGGGCTAGTCCAAACCAAATCTCCTTTTCCCACACCCAAAGCTAAACATGCTATATGTAAAGCACTTGTTGCACTATTTACCGCATATGCGTAATTTGCATTGCAATATTCAGAAACCGCTTTTTCAAAGGCTGGTACTACAGGACCTTGAGTAAGAAAATCTGACTTAAGAACTTCAACAACAGCACTAATATCCGCCTCTGATATATCTTGGCGTCCGTATGGTATCATAATAATTGTATTTTTTTGATTTTATTATCAAGCTCTTGCTTATGCAACTGAGCAATGTGTTGTTTCGCTGTGCCTAAACTTCTACCCAATAATTCCTTGACTTTTTGATTTGACAAACTCATATCAAATGGCCTTCTAATCAAATTTGATTTATTATGTAAAGAACCCCTTTGAATGAAAGATTTATCTAAACCAAATTCTTCAGCGATTAGTATACCAAAATCATACTTAGAAATCCTGTCATCGCTTACAATATTAAAAATACCACTTGCATTTTTTTCTAATAATTCATGTACGGTATTTATCAAAATTTCTGCTAGAATTGGAGTATAATAAACATCATCAAATAAGTTTATAAACTGTTTATTCCTAAGTGATTCGATTATGTAATCACTAAACGATTTTCTATAAGAAGTCCCCCATGCATAAAAATTTGTACGAATAATTAAAGCCTCTGGGTTAATTTCCCATACATTACTTTCTGCTAATGCCTTTGTCTTTCCATACACATTGATAGCTTGAGTTGGTTCTTCTTCAGATAACATGGAAGCATTTCCTTCAAAAAGATGATCTGTAGAAATATGAACCAATCGAATACCTAAAAATTTCGTGACTTTAGCTATCATACTAGATAGTTCAACATTGACATGAAAAGCCAATTCTGAATTGTTTTCGCATTTCTCTACATTAGTTAAACCAGCAGTATTAATAACTACTAAGGGGCCTAGAGCCTGAATTTGTTTAACTAAAGTTTCCTCGGAAGAAAAATCGAGAATAAAGACTTGACTATCATCCGGATGAATTTTTCTTTCGTTTAAGCCAAGATAAAAGCTAAAATCTTTCTTCTTAGAATAAAACCAATTGACCCCTAACAGGCCCGAACCCCCGGTAAGCAAAATGGAAGGCTTAAGACTCATTATATTTGACCTATCTTCATTTTGTTATTTTCGATCCAGATTTTTAACTCTTCTACAGACATCCATTCAGAATTATTATCCGAAGAATAAGTGAAATCACTTGGTACAGATTTACCATCTTTGATTCGCAATGGATCAGATGACCAGTCATGAATAGCAGGTAGAATTTTATAATGACTATCATATTCAAAAGTGTGAGGGGCGTCCTCAATACCAATCATTTGCTCATGTATTTTTTCACCAGGGCGAATTCCTATAATTTTCTGTTTTGCATCTGAATCAACTGCTTTTGCAATATCTCCTATTGTCATTGATGGAATTTTTTTTACGTAAATTTCACCCCCTAACATGTCTTCAAATGCCTTCCATACAAGCTTAACCCCTTCCTCTAAAGTAATCATGAAACGAGTCATACGTGGGTCTGTAATTGGTAATTCTCCTGAACCAGCTAATTTACTAAAAAAAGGAATTACCGAACCCCTTGAACCCATTACGTTACCATATCGAACAACTGAAAAAGTAGTTTGATGCGCACTTACATTTGAATTAGCTGCAACAAACAATTTATCTGAAGCCAGCTTTGTAGCTCCATACAAATTAATAGGATTGCTTGCTTTATCAGTTGACAATGCGACTACTTTTTTTATCCCGCTTTCAATACAGGCGTCAACTAAATTCATAGCCCCATTAATATTAGTTTTTATACATTCAAATGGATTGTATTCTGCCGTAGGAACTATTTTTGTTGCTGCTGCATGAACAACATAATCTACACCATCTAAACAACGAGATAATCTATCCTTATCTCTTACATCTCCAATAACAAATTTAACTCTTGAATCATTTGAGAATTTTTGAGCCATTTCCCATTGTTTCATTTCATCTC
>CAISYO010000067.1 GCA_903889745.1 uncultured Bacteroidota bacterium
CTACACGAGCACGAGCTCCAGGTGGCTCATTCATTTGTCCGAAAACGAAAGTAGCTTTTGACTCTCTCATTCCTGGCATATCAACTTTAGATAAATCCCATCCTCCATTTTCCATAGAGTGCATGAATTCATCACCATATTTTATAATTCCTGACTCAAGCATCTCACGAAGTAAGTCATTTCCTTCACGTGTTCTCTCTCCTACTCCTGCGAATACAGAAAGTCCACCGTGACCTTTTGCAATATTGTTAATCAACTCCTGAATTAATACTGTTTTACCTACTCCGGCACCACCAAATAATCCAATTTTTCCTCCTTTTGCATAAGGCTCAATAAGGTCGATTACTTTAATACCTGTAAATAAAACTTCAGAAGAAGTAGATAAGTCTTCAAATTTAGGCGCTGTTCTGTGAATTGGTAAACCGTTTGCGCCAGCTTTTGGTAAATCACCTAAACCATCAATTGCATCACCAATTACATTAAATAAACGACCAAAAACGTCTGCTCCAATTGGCATTTGAATTGGCGCACCAGTAGCAACTACTTCTACACCTCTTGCTAAACCATCTGTTGAGTCCATAGAAATGGTACGCACAGTGTTTTCACCAATGTGAGATTGAACTTCTAGTACTAATAAAGTACCGTCTTTTTTAGTGATTTCTAATGAATCGTAAATTTTAGGTAATTCAGTATTTCCGTCATTAAACACGACGTCAACAACTGGTCCGATAATTTGTGCAACTTTTCCTGTGATTCTAGACATTGCTTATGTATTTATTTAATAGCTAATTAATGTTGGAAATTGATGTATTTTTCCGAGTGCAAAGATAGTTTTTTTGAAACAATTTTCCAATATATTTTTTGACTTTTTTACAATAAAAAAGCGAAATTTTTCAATTTCGCTTTTAAAATGTTATTCTACTGTTACGGATTTTGCTAAATTTCTGGGTTGATCCACATTACAACCCCTCAAAACAGCAATATGATAGGACAAAAGCTGTAACGGAATTGTCGTTAACAACGGAGTAAAAGGCTCGTTAGTTTCAGGAATTTCAATAACATGATCTGCTAAAGCTCTAACTTGTGTATCGCCTTTAGTAACCACAGCAATAATTTTTCCGCTTCTCGATTTTATTTCTTGAATATTACTTACTACTTTATCATAATGCCCTTTGTTTGGCGCAATTACAATGACTGGCATGTGTTCATCAATTAAAGCGATAGGGCCATGTTTCATCTCGGCTGCTGGATACCCTTCGGCATGGATGTATGAAATTTCTTTTAATTTCAAAGCGCCTTCTAAAGCCACTGGAAAATTATAACCTCTACCCAAGTATAAACAATTAGTAGCGTCTTTATATATTTCGGCAATTTGTTTAGCAACGTCATTCGTTAACAACGCTTCTTGTACTTTTTCTGGCATTAATTCTAATTCCAACAAATAGCGTTGGTAATCTGAATTAGTCATGGTGCCTTTTGCTTTCGCTAAACGAAGAGCTAACAACGTAAGAATCGTAATTTGAGTTGTAAATGCTTTTGTAGAAGCTACTCCGATTTCTGGACCCGCATGAGTATAAGCACCAGCATGGGTTTCACGAGAAATAGATGATCCAACTACATTACATACTCCAAATACAAATGCGCCGTTTTCTTTCGCTAATTTGATTGCTGCTAACGTATCTGCTGTTTCACCTGATTGAGAAATTGCAATCACAACATCATCTTTATTGATGATAGGATTTCGATATCTAAATTCGGAAGCATACTCTACCTCAACAGGAATTCTTGAAAATTCTTCTATAATATATTCTGCAACTAATCCTGCGTGCCATGAAGTTCCACATGCAACAATCAAAATTCGTTTTGCATTTAAGAATTTTTCTAAATTGTCTTCAACGCCTGACATTTGGATAATTCCTTTGTTTGCCAAAAGTCTTCCTCTGTAAGTGTCTTTGATTACGCTTGGTTGTTCATAGATTTCTTTCATCATGAAATGATCGTAACCCCCTTTTTCAATTTGTTCCAAATTTAATTGAAGCTCTTGAATATAAGGATCAACCAATGAATCGTCTTTGATTTTTCTAACTTTTAACGGCTTGTGTAAACGCACAATTGCCATTTCTTCATCTTCTAAATAAATAGCATTTGAAGTGTATTCTATAAACGGAGTTGCGTCGGATGCAATAAAAAATTCATCTTCCCCAATTCCTATAGCTAACGGACTCCCTAAACGGGCAACAACAATTTCATCTGGTTTTTCAACATCAATTACCGCAATTGCGTATGCACCAATTACTTGATTTAATGCAATTTGAACCGCTTTTCCTAATTTGCAATTTTCTTTTTTCTTAACCTCTTCGATTAAATTTACTAATACTTCCGTATCGGTATCCGATTTGAAAGTATAGCCTCTTTTAATTAATTCTTGTTTTAATGGCTCATAATTTTCAATGATTCCATTATGTATGATGACTAATTTTCCAGAATTAGAAAAGTGTGGATGAGAGTTAACGTCATTTGGAACTCCATGAGTTGCCCAACGAGTATGCCCCATTCCTACTGTTCCAAAAAGGTTTTGCTCTTTTTCGGCTTTTGCCTCAAGATCTGAAACCTTTCCTTTAGTTTTTGAAAGTTTAAGGTCTTTACCATCATATAATACTATTCCGGCACTATCATATCCTCTATATTCTAATCGATGTAACCCTTTTATGATTACAGGATAAGCATCTCTATGACCTATATAAGCTACAATTCCACACATATGCTATTGGTTAGGTTTAGTAAAATATATTTCTAATTTTAATTTTTTAGCCGCATTAACATCTCCAGCTGAAATATTGGTTCCATATAAAACTGTTCCTAAAGGACTCATAACTGACGAAACAGGAATAAATGGTACCTGAGTAGTTCCAATAGTAATAGGATTAGCAGGATTAATGAATGCATTAGCAGGTGAATTAATATCTTCAATAACTGCAACACCTAATCGAACATTATCGTCATAATCAGCATTATCATTTTTGATTAATTGATTAATGTATTCTGTTAATCTAACTTTATATTTAATTCCTTTTTTATTTCCATTAGCATCAGCAACCGTTTCTCTTTCAATAATTCCTCCAAATAAAATTTTATTCTTTTTAAAATTTGAACCAGAAGAATTATCGGCATAGTAATCTAAAATTGGTTTATGGTTTGTAGCATCAAAAATATATATTCGTTCTGCTTCAATTTGTTTTGAATCAGACATTGCGACTTTATCAACATAGAAAACCAAATTTGCTTCATTAACAAGCCATTGTTTTAATTTCATATTAATTCTCAACTCATCTAACTCATCAGGAACGCCATTGCCAATAAATCCGCCTAAACCATCAGGTAATCCATTCACTAAATTGTTATTATCATCAATTATTTTATCATCAGCTCCAAAAACATCAATAAAAGCAACCGAACCATTTCCTCCTTTAACATACAAACGATCATCACCATTTACTTCATTTGAACTTGATAATGCTGAATTATATAATGCGTTTCTAGTGTGTTCAATAAAATTGATCGAATTTGCCTTTTTATTACTTGTTGACTTGTATCCCATTTGCAAACTCAAAATTCTTCTTGTTCTTGGTGGATTCGGGACTTCGGTTGTAGGAGCTAAAGCTGCAGCTTTGTATATTATTTTAAATTCGGCTGAGGAAAAATCTACCATAGCTAGAGCGCCTTGATCAGGAGAAATTGCTTCCACCTCAAACAATATTCCTCTAAAGTATTCTTTAAAAGCATTGTTATTAAATAAGGCGCCAGGAGTAGGTGCGTTTAAAATTTTTTGTTGAAAAAAACTGTTTTTTAAATCCAACCACATGCCTGGTAATTTTCTTTCTTTAATTACGCGTAAAGTAGGATCTGTTTGGTTTGCTAATACGGCTCCATTTGTGTCTAAATATTGACCGCTCCCATCTGTTTTATAAATATAAATTTCTTTATTACTGAAAATAAATTCTTCATTTTGCGCTACGTTTGTACTGTTATTTAATAATTCGGTTCCTTTGTAGGCGTCAACTAGAGATTTATCGTTTGAGTAATACTTTTGTGCACTTTCAAAATCATCAGCTGGATCATAATCTCTTAAAAAATAACCGTTTTCATAAACGTGCAGTTTAAATTTTGCGGTTTCAGAATAGCCATATACCGAATCCAATTCATAAATTCTTTCCCCTGCATCTGTTACCGATTTATAGGTGCTGTAATAAGGAACGTACATATATACCGAATCAATTACGGGCTGATAGCCAATAGTAGGATTTGGTGTTGAAAGTTCTACTTGACTTACAAAATGTGCTTTTGTAGTTCCAAAATAAGGGTCTATATATATTCCTAAAGCATTTATTGGCAAATTGTTTGATTGTACAGGTCCTGTAGCTTTTGAATAAGCTGTAAGATTTTGAACTGGATATCTTTCAAGTACAAAATGATTCCCATCGATAAGATCAGAACCTAATGAATTAAAGTCTTTATCACAAGACACAAAACTTAAAAAACTGAAAACAATTACAACTGCCTTTACTATACTATACTTCATATTATAAAACTTGATTCTTAATGAACAAAGGATATACTTCCTTCATATTTTCTTTAGTGCCGAAAGGTAAAAAAGGTTTGTTTGAACTTTCTATAAATTTTGTTAAAGTTGGAGAAAGTGTTTCCGAACCCATAACAACAGCATCCGAATGCATCACTGAAAGTTTCATGATATTCTCATAATTAGGTTTTTCAATCACCTCAACTGCTGCTGCTTCAATAGCATCAAAAAGCACTTTATCGAGTAATTTAGTATCTAATTCACCTTCAAAACCATGTTCGTATACCGAAGTAATAATCTTTGTTTCAGCAAAAATACCTTCGTCTTTGTAATAATGTTTCAAATATACCGGAAGTAAGGCAGCCATCCAACCGTGAACATGAATTACATCGGGAACCCAATTTAATTTTTTAACCGTTTCTACTACACCTTTTGCAAAGAAAATTGCGCGCTCGTCATTATCAGGATACAAAACTCCTTCTTCATCAGAAAAAGTAGCTTTTCGTTTGAAATATTCATCGTTATCAATAAAATAAACCTGAATTCTTTCTTTTGGAATTGAGGCTACTTTAATAATAAGAGGCATATCCATGTCGTTTACCACTAAATTCATTCCAGATAAACGGATTACTTCATGTAATTGATGTCTTCTTTCGTTAATATTACCATATCTAGGCATAAAAATTCGTATTTGCCCACCTAAATCATTAATCATTTTTGGCATTTCATACGATTGTAACGACACTTCGTTCTCAGCTAAATAAGGCACCACTTCAGATGATACATACAATATCCTCTTGTCTTCCATAATGTATTCTTGTTAATTATTGTTTTAAAAAACCTTGCAAAATTACAATATTTTATGGATTTATCCACTAAAATAGTAAGTTTGCATATGATTTAATCCAAATTAAAATGCTCATTTTTAACAAAAAGTCCGATTTAAGTGCTTTTTTAAGCCCCTTAACCCATCAAAACAAGTCGATTGGATTTGTTCCAACGATGGGAGCACTTCATGATGGACATTTGTCTTTACTCAAAAAATCACTTGAAGAAAACGATGTTACCGTAATGAGTATTTTTGTAAATCCGACACAATTTAACAATGCAGACGACTTAGAAAAATACCCAAGAACATTAGAGGAAGATGTAAAAAAGATGAGTAAAATTAGTGATTCTATTATTGTGTATGCTCCTTCGGTAAGTGATATTTATGAAGGAAATACGGTTTCGGAATTCTTTGAATATGACGGATTAGAACACCAAATGGAAGGTCAGCACAGACCTGGTCATTTTAATGGCGTAGGAACAATTGTAAAGCGATTATTCGAAATTATCAAACCTACAACCGCTTATTTTGGTGAAAAAGACTTTCAACAATTACAAATTGTAAAAAAATTAGTGGAACTTTATGCCATTCCTGTTGAAATTATGGGCTGCCCAATTTTTAGAGAAGCAAATGGATTAGCCATGAGTTCAAGAAACGAAAGACTTTCTCCCAATGCAAGAAAAAAAGCAGCTGCTATATTTGAGATTCTTCAACTAGCAAAATTAAAATTTGAAAATCATTCTATTTCAGAAACCATTCAATTTGTACAAAATGAATTTGAAAAACATCCCGAATTTGATTTAGAATATTTTGAAATCGCAAATGAAACAACACTTTTATCAACTGAAGTTAAAGAACCTGCCAAAAAATACCGCGGTTTCATTGCGGTTTTTATCGAGAAAATTAGATTAATTGATAATATTTCACTAAATTAATTACCTTTGCATCATGCAAATTCAAGTAGTAAAATCAAAAATTCATAGAGTAACCGTAACCGGTGCCGATTTGAATTATATAGGAAGCATCACCATTGACGAAGCACTAATGGAAGCTTCAAATATTATAGAAGGCGAAAAAGTTCAAATCGTAAACATCAATAATGGTGAGCGATTAGAAACATATGCTATAAAAGGTCCAAGAAATACAGGCGAAATTACATTAAATGGTCCGGCGGCAAGAAAAGTACACCGTGGCGATATTGTGATCATCATTTCGTATGGAATTATGGATTTTGAAGAAGCAAAAAAATTCAAACCTACTTTAGTTTTTCCAAACGAAAAAGACAACTCCTTAACCTAATTTGAAAGCGACTATTCGTAAATTTTTAAGTATACTTATTCCATTGTTTATTGGAATTGGTATTATTTACTATCAATTTACAACGCTAACTCCAAACGACTTAAATAAAATTAAGATCAGCTTTATGAAAGCCGATTATTTTTATGTTTTTCTATCGCTAGTGGTGTCTCTTTTTGGTTATTGGTCAAGAGCTTATCGCTGGAAATTTGCTCTACAACATCTAGGCTATCAAACAAAATTTCACAATGATTTAATGACCGTTTGCGTTTCTTATTTAGTTAATTTAACCATTCCTCGTTCGGGTGAAATATCTAGAGCCGCACTACTAAAAAAATATGAAAAAGTACCTTTTGACAAAGCTTTTGGAACTATTGTTGCCGAACGAATTGTAGATATGCTAATCTTTTTACTTTTTGTAATCATTGGTTTTGCCTCACAATTTGACACCATTTATACTTTTTTACTTGAAAAAAATCTACAATTTGAAACCCTATTATGGATTTCGTTAGGTGGTTTTTTACTTTTTATCCTTTTTATAGTAGTATGGATTTATGCCGAATGGAAAATCATTATTAAACTCAAAGAAAAATTATCGGGTTTAATTGAAGGCATGCAAAGTATTTTAAAAATGAAAGACAAATGGAGTTATTTATTCCATTCTTTTTTTATTTGGTTTTCCTATCTCATTATGTTTTATGTAACGATTTTTGCCTTACCCGAAACCGCAAACATCACGTTTGATGTTGTAATTATGGGATTTATTTTTGGAACTCTTGCGGTCGGATTTACAAATGGCGGACTTGGCGCCTATCCTTTAGCAATTGCAATGATTTTTTCTTTATATGGAATTTCAAATGATATTGGGGTGGCTTTTGGTTGGTTAATTTGGACTTCTCAAACATTACTTACAATAGTTCTTGGTCTGTTATCTTATTTGCTTTTACCTGTGCTAAATAAGAAATAAATTAGTAAATTGCTCCTTCAATTAACCTAATAATTTCCCATGAAAATCAAACTGATTGTATGTTTTGTTTTGCTTGCTAATACCTTTTTTGGCCAACGAGTAGCTGAGTCTATTGAAACTAAAAACATAGGAACCAGAGCGTTTACAGTTGTTACACCTCCTTCTTATGAGTCAAGTCCAGAAAAAAAATACCCAACCTTAGTTTTATTAGACGGTGAATATTTACTAGATCCGTTTGAAGGTGCTTTAAAATATGGAAATTATTGGGATGATTTGCCCGAAATGATCATCATTGCAATTCATCAAAATAATGGAGATACTCGATTTAAAGATAGCGAATTTGACGATGCGGGATTTCCTTCGGGTTCAGGCGCTCAATTTTTTGAATTTATCGGGCAAGAATTATTTCCTTACCTTGAATCAAAATATAGAACGTTGCCTTTTAGAGTAATTGCATGGCACGATACTACTGCTGGGTTTTTAAATTTTTATCTTTACAAAGACAACCCTATTTTTAATGGGTACATTTCATTGGCACCCGAAATGGCACCCGAAATGGAAAACAGAGTTGCAGATCGCCTTTCAAAATTAACAAAACCGGTTTTTTATTATCAGGCCACTGGAGAAAATGATTTAGCCGAAATTAATGAAAAAGCAACCGAATTAGACACAAATATTAAGGCAATTCCAAATCAAAAATTTTGTTATTTGAATGATACTTTTAAAGGGGCTTCGCATTACTCATTAGTTATTAAAGCAATTCCGAATGCACTTTATTTTATTTTTGATGGATATCAGCCTATTTCGATGTTGGAGTTTCAAAACAAAATTCTAAAATTAGATTCGGGATATACCGATTATCTTATAAAAAAATATACCGATTTAAATGCTAAATTAGGATTACAAATTAAACCTAGATTATCTGATTTTAAAGCAATTGAAGCAGCAATCATGAAAAATAAAGCTTATCCTGAATTTCAAACTTTAGCTGCTTATGCTAATAAACATTATCCGAAAACTATTCTTGGAACCTATCACCAGGCAATGTATTATGAAAAAACAGGCAACTTCAAAAAAGCATTAAAAGAATACCAAAAAGCTTTTTCTCAAGAAGAAATTAGAGAGTTAACCAAAGAATTTATGCTCAATAAAGCTGAAGATTTAAAAGGGAAAGAAGATAATCCAACAGAAGAAGCACCAACACTAACACCTACCGAAGCACCTGCTGAAAAACAAGAATAAACGTCATGAGCAAAGTAAAAACCGCTTTTTTCTGCCAAAATTGTGGCACCCAATATTCAAAATGGCAAGGACAATGTAATGCTTGTAAAGAATGGAATACCATCGTTGAAGAATTGGTCCAAAAAGAAGAAAAAGTAGCTTGGAAAACCACATCTGCTTCTTCAAAAGCGGCTACCAAACCATTATTGATTAAGGAAATTGACACCGCACAAGAAATCCGAATGAATACCACGGACAACGAATTGAATCGGGTTTTAGGTGGCGGATTGGTTCCAGGTTCCTTAACGTTATTAGGCGGTGAACCAGGTATTGGAAAAAGTACGTTGCTCTTACAAATTGCATTAAAATTACCTTATAAAACGCTTTATGTTTCGGGAGAAGAAAGCCAAAAACAGATTAAAATGCGTGCCGAACGCATTACCTCAACCGGAGATAATTGCTACATTTTAACCGAAACCAAAACCCAAAATATCTTCCGTCAAATATTAGAAATTGAACCCGATATTGTCATTATCGATTCGATTCAAACCTTGCATACCGATTATATTGAATCATCTGCTGGAAGTATTTCTCAAATTAGAGAATGCACGGCTGAGTTGATTAAATATGCGAAAGAATCCAATGTGCCGGTTTTATTAATTGGACACATTACGAAAGACGGCACCATCGCCGGACCCAAGATTTTGGAACACATGGTGGATACGGTTTTACAATTTGAAGGCGATCGAAATCACGTGTATAGAATTTTACGCTCGTTAAAAAACCGTTTTGGTTCCACTGCCGAATTAGGTATTTACGAAATGCAAGGTTCGGGTTTGCGCGAAGTGGATAATCCTTCTGAAATATTAATTTCGCACAAAGACGAACAACTTTCTGGAACGGCAATTGCTACTACTTTAGAAGGCATGCGACCATTGATGTTGGAAATTCAAGCTTTGGTAAGCACAGCTGTTTATGGAACGCCGCAACGAAGCACCACGGGTTACAACGCCAAACGCTTGAACATGATTTTAGCCGTTTTAGAAAAACGTGCTGGTTTCAGATTAGGCACCAAAGACGTGTTCTTAAACGTAACAGGGGGAATTTCAGTAGAAGACACAGCGATTGATTTAGCTGTTGTAGCTGCTATTTTATCTTCAAACGAAGACATTGCCATTGCAGAAGGCTTTTGCTTCGCAGGAGAAGTAGGACTTTCAGGCGAAATTAGACCTGTTAACCGCATCGAACAACGCATTCAAGAAGCTGAAAAATTAGGTTTTACTACCATTTTTGTTTCTAAACACAATAAAATATCCTTGAAAAATACGGGAATTAAAATTGTTTTAGTAGCAAAGATAGAAGATGTGGTGAGTGAATTGTTTGGGTAGATATTACAAGACCTGACAGGTTTTTGAAACCTGTCAGGTCTGAAATTGCGCTATCGTTGCGATGAGAAATCCGAGCGGTCGGGTTAACTTTTTGGTTATTGTGGATTAATTATTTTAACACCAGACTCATCTTTTAGATAATTTAAAAGTTCAAATAAAAAAACAAAGTCTGTAGATCCATTAAAAAAACTTTCATTAAAAATTGACTCATCTAAATTTTTCCCTTTGACAATAAATATTTTTTTATCTACAATGTAAAATATGACATTTTCAGGAATAAAATCAGCTGAATTTGAAAAATAATACATATAACTATTAGGCATTCTTTTTTTGATAAATTTTACTTCATTCTTTAAAAATTTTTTCTTTTCATTTTCGTTTAATGATTTTAAGGTTGACAATCTAGTTGCATATAAAACATAGATTGATTGAGTGGTTTTCCACATTTCCTCCTTTTCTTTTACTGCATCATTCTTTATCTTGACTTCGTAGTTTTTTTTTAGCGCATCAATATCAATTTTTTTGTCGCAAACCATTGAAATAAAAGTTAAAATATTATTTATTGATTTACTACCATCATAATTAATTTCATTTATTTCAAAATTTATATTTTCTTGATAATCATAAGTAAAAGAAGAAATACTATTAATTGCTTTTTCAAAAATAATATTGAATTCTGATAAATCGTTAGGAGAACTAATTGTATTTGTTTTTTGGTATTTATATTTTGAAATGTAAGCTAATTGTCTGTTATTATTGTTATATTCATAGTATACTTTCTTTAAATCACTTTCAAATATATTTGGTTGTTTCTGTCCTTGAGTTAATAGAGTATACAATACATCTATATGCTTTATTGTTGTTGATTGAAGCTTATTAATTAAATTATCAATATTATAATCATTAGTAAATATTGAATTTTCAATAATTGAATTTTTTGTCTCATAATAAATGTTTTCATAATACTGCTTTAATGCTTCTCTTTTTGCCAATTCATTTTGCATAGCATTGTTGAAATTTTTTCCAATTTCAGCATAATTAATACGCTTAAATGGTTCTTTTACAGTAATGTTTATATCAAGTTGTTTACTTGGATTATAATAGGTGGTCTGAGATAAACAAACAAAAGGCAAAAACAATAACAGGAAACACAGTTTTTTCATTTAAATTGAATTTAAAATATTAAAGCATTAGACAAATATACTGAATTTTAGTAAATATGCTTTAATATATGAATGATAAATGTGTCTTAAGACACAATAAAAAAACTAAATCCCCTCCAACAACTCCAACGCCTTATTCACTGATTTCACATTATCAAAAGTCAGTAATAAACGTAAGCCGTTTTTGGTTTCTTTTTCTTTTATTTTACACACGTTTCCGTTGCGTTGGGCAAATTGTAGCACTTTCATGAAACGGTTACTTTGGTAAAAATCACTTTGTTGGTCGCCAATGAAATAGCCTACCATTTTGCCTTGTTTCATCAGTAAACGTTCAATTCCCATGGCGGTGGCTTTCCATTTGATACGTACACTATTTAGTAAGGCAATGGCTGGTTTTGGTAAAGCTCCAAATCGGTCAATTAGTTTTTGTTCGTATTGTTGTAAGGTAGCTTCATCTTTAATTTGGCTCAACTCGTTGTATAAATTCAAACGCTCGGTGATGTTGTTGATGTATTCATCTGGGAACAGCAATTCAAAATCGGTATCAATTTGAATGTCTTTGACAAACTCTTTGGTTTCGATGTCGTTTTCTTCATGGTATAACTCTTTGAATTCGTTTTCTTTCAGTTCGTCAATAGCTTCGTTCATGATTTTTTGGTAGGTATCAAAACCGATTTCGTTGATAAAACCACTTTGTTCACCACCTAATAAATCACCAGCACCACGAATTTCCAAATCTTTCATCGCAATATTGAATCCGCTTCCTAATTCGCTAAATTGCTCTAAAGCCGTAATACGTTTTTGCGCTTCACCCGTCATCATTGAATACGGTGGCGTAATGAAATAACAAAACGCTTTTTTATTACTTCTTCCGACACGACCACGCATTTGGTGCAAATCAGACAAGCCGAAATTATTGGCATTATTGATAAAAATCGTATTCGCATTCGGCACATCTAAACCACTTTCGATAATGGTGGTGGCTACCAAAACGTCAAATTCACCTTCCATGAAAGCCAACATTAATTCTTCTAATTTTTTCCCATCCATTTGACCGTGACCGATGCCCACTTTTGCTCCTGGCACCAACCGCTGAATCATTCCGGCTACTTCTTTGATGTTTTCAATTCGGTTATTGATGAAAAACACTTGACCACCACGCTGAATTTCATACGAAATCGCATCACGAATGGCTTCTTCGTTAAAACGAATTACGTGCGTTTCAATTGGATAACGATTGGGTGGAGGCGTTGTAATTACCGATAAATCGCGCGCTGCCATTAACGAAAACTGCAACGTTCTCGGAATCGGAGTAGCGGTTAAGGTCAAGGTATCGACATTTGTAGCGATAGTTTTCAATTTGTCTTTTACATTTACTCCGAACTTTTGTTCTTCGTCGATAATCAACAAACCTAAATCTTTAAATACCACATTTTTATTCACCAATTGATGTGTGCCAATCAAAATATCGACTTTCCCTTCTTGCAGTTTTTGAAGCGTATCGGCTTTTTGTTTCGCTGTTCTAAATCGGTTCACATAACTCACGGTTACGGGCATATCTTTCAAACGTTCCGAAAATGTTCGATAATGTTGATACGCTAAAATAGTCGTTGGCACTAAAACAGCAACTTGTTTTCCGTTGTCTACCGCTTTAAAAGCCGCACGAATAGCAACTTCTGTTTTCCCGAAACCAACATCACCACAGACTAATCGGTCCATCGGACGTTCATTTTCCATATCGGCTTTTACATCGGCTGTAGCCGTAATTTGATCAGGCGTATCTTCGTAAATGAACGAACTTTCCAATTCTTTTTGTAAATAACTATCGGGTGCAAACTGAAAACCTTTGTCTAATCTTCGCTTCGCATACAACTGAATTAAGTTGAACGCAATGTGTTTTACACGTGCTTTTGTTTTTTGTTTTAGGGTTTTCCAAGCGTTGCTTCCTAATTTATAAATCTTAGGTGGCGCCCCATCTTTGCCATTGTATTTTGAGATTTTGTGCAGCGAATGAATGCTCACATACACAATATCGTTATCGGCATAGACTAATTTTATTGCTTCTTGCGTTTTGCCTTCGACCTGAATTTTCTGTAAACCACCAAACTTTCCAATCCCGTGATCGATGTGCGTTACATAATCGCCGACAGACAATGAAGTCAGTTCTTTTAACGTTATGGTTTGCTTTTTTGAATAACCATTTTTGATGGAAAACTTATGGTAACGCTCAAAAATTTGATGGTCGGTATAACATGCAATTTGATTTTCTTCATCAATAAATCCTTCAAACAATGGCGACACCATGGCTTTATACTGCTTGCGAACACTTTCAGAATTTTCGGCATCAATATCTTCAAAAATATCATGAAAACGACTCGCCTGATTTTCATTTGAACAGCACAAATAATTTTTGTACCCGTTGAAATGATTCTCGCTCAAATTGTTCAATAACAAATCGAATTGTTTATTGAACGAAGGTTGCGGCTGAATATGAAATTCGACTTTTTTATCCGTTTTAAAAACAGCATTTGTATGCAATTCAATCACCGAAAAATCAAGTGCTCGTTTTAAAAACTGCTTTTGATTTAAAAATAAATCTTCGGGTGGCGCGTGTTGAATATCTTTGGATAATTTTTCGAAAGCTTCATTGGCCTTGTCGAACAATTTATCTAATTGTTGTCCTAATAATTCGGTATTCTGAATCACTAAAACCGTTTTTTCGTTGATATAATCAAGGAAACTTTCGCGGTTTTCTTGCAGAAATTTATTTTCAACATTGGGAATAATAGAAATCTTTTTCAGTTTTTCAATTGATAATTGTGTTTCGACATCAAAACTTCGGATGCTGTCGATTTCGTTTCCAAAAAATTCAATTCGGTACGGATTATCATTGGAAAACGAAAACACATCGATAATTCCACCACGAACGGAAAATTCGCCTGGTTCAGTAACAAAATCTACTCGTTTGAAATTGTATTCAAAAAGTGTTTCGTTAATAAAATCAATGGACAATTTGTCTTCCACAGATAGTTTCAACGTGTTTTTCTCTAATTCTTTTCGGGTAACGACTTTCTCGAAAATGGCTTCGGCATAGGAAACAATAATCGCAGGTTTTTTTCGCGAATTGATTCGGTTTAAAACTTCAGCTCGAAGCAACACATTGGCGTTATCGGTTTCTTCAATTTGATACGGTCTTCGGTACGAACTTGGGTAAAAAAGTACGTCTTCGGCATTAATTAATTGCTCCAAATCGTTTAAATAATACGCCGCTTCTTCTTTA
>CAISYO010000068.1 GCA_903889745.1 uncultured Bacteroidota bacterium
AAATGTCAGATAATATACTTTCAAATCTATATTTTACATCCGTTCCCCACTGAACTTGCCACATTCTGCCATTTCGGGTATCCAATTTAATAAAAGTATACATGTTTGGCGTAGGAAATAATTGGTAAATTGCATTTTCTGAAATTTGTTTCTGCTGAATAGTCGTTATTTGTTTTTCTTGACTATGAGCAGAAAAAGCAAATAATAATATCGTTATAATTAAAGTAAAATATTTTGTTTTCATGTTAATATAAATGAATTAATTTATCAAAATTTGTAGACAAAACGAGAGACAATTAAGGTTTTATTTGATACCCCATTCACTTTCAATTTTTTCAACAACATGAAGCATTGTCTCAAAAAGATGTTCTTGTCGTTTCAAAGTATTCTTGATTAACTCACCGATATATGGATAAAATTCATATTTATTCATATAATCAATATCTTCATGATAGATATTTTTTAATTCGGTGACCAACCAACTTAATGCTGAAGCGTGTTCTGAACATATTACTACATCATGTTCGTAGCCGTTCCGATGCGGGTCATTAGTGATTATTAGATTTGCCCCACCGAAATGTGGGAATTCAGTTGGGAATTTCCCATTATTTATTTGTGCTTTTAACTTGTCAATTTTATCCATTCCTTTGTGTAATTAAAAAATCAATATATTCTTTTGTTTTTTTTGATTCAGCTTTTTTTTCTTCCCAGAACGTTTTTAAAATAAATTTTAACTCTTCAAACGATTCACGAAGTTCTTCTTTTTTGTTTATTCCTGACTTACCTCTATGTATAATGTTTGATCGTAGTTGATAATAATATTTCATTGCCTCTTCATAGTTAATATTGGACGAAGTATTGAAAATCCAATTAGCATGAGACTTAGGACTATTTGTAGCGTAAATTTTTCTCTCAAATGAATTTTTAAATTTCAAAAAATCTTCATTCGCTACAATCTTGTTAAAAACATTTTGTAAGGTTTTATCTTTTGAAAACAGTTCTACTTGTAAAGTGGGGTTTTTCCCGAAACCCCCATTTAAAAACATTATTCTTTCTAGAATGCTACTAAGGAATAAATATAGCATTTGATACTTTAAATAGTCATTGAATAGGGCTTCTTCTTCCCAGGGCAACTGCTCATATTGCTTTTGGAGCTTGGGGATTTCTTTGGCATAATGTTCTAGCATATTAAATCCATTAATGATAAACGGATCGTTCCAAATGCTGTCGAATAAATTATCCCAAATTTTAGGATCATTAAAACCTTTTTCTTCGTCGATTCCTTTATTCACACTTCTGCCATGGAGTATATTAAATTCATTCTTGAATTTAGATTGATCTTCGTTCCATGTGTAATAATTTCCTGGCTCAACATTTACAATCGATTCATAGGCTGATGATTCCGTACCTTCTTTGAAAAATAATAAATAGCCTTGTATAGAGTCATTACCTTTTTGATCAAAGATTAATATTCCATCTCTAAGTTTAAGAGAACCCTTAATTGTTTTATTTTCTACCTTATTCAAGTCAACATGTTCAGAGATTATCTGAAATGCTATTTCACCAGGACGAAAAATCCCATAACTGAAAAATGGTTTGTTTATATTTTTTGGTAAATTCATTTTTTTAATTCATTATTGCTCTAAAGTGTAAAACTTAAATTTGAACATAATTCTCAATCTACTTTCCAAATTATTTTCGCTTTTTCAAAAAGAAAATTTGCTCGGTGATTAATTTTACTTTCATCCCAAATATCTTCAGACAAATATTGACTGAATGTTTCAAGTCCGCTAGCATATTGAATTAAACCCGGGCGAGTAATTGTTCCATTCTTTTTAATTTCCCAATTTGAATCTCTTATTGAAGAATTCAATGAAGAAGGAATAATTGTCAAATTTCCAATGGACATCAATGCACCATTTCTATCCTCTTTTTCTTGTTGCGTAACTACTGCAGGCCAATTGTTTTCCCATTTCTTTGGCATCACATGCTCAAGACTATAACTTTTAAGACCTAACATTGCTGTTGAATGTAAAGATCTATTTCTCAATTTTGATTCAATGAAATAAAGAATTCCTGTTGCTTGTTTATTTACTAATTTTGAATATTTAAAGCCTCTTTCTAATTCATCGTCTGTTGGTAAATAATTGTTGTCAGCAGAACGATTTTCAATATATTCTTTTAATTCCTTAAGACTTAATATTTCGTTATTTATTAAACTCTCAGAGAAAAGTGAATTATAATTTTTAGTGTTTGAGTGACACACCATTCTTCTTAATAAATAGGATTCTAAAAATCCAAACATTGCCTTTTGTTCAGTAACGTCAGAAACGTTTTTTAGAATGAACAATATGTAGGGTATTATCGTAGTGTTTTCCAATCCAAAAATTATTGCATTGATTCGTTCCATGGAACTTTCAGCAGGTAGTTCAGAATCTAAAACTTGTAGGTCAAAATTGTTTTTAAATAATAGGGCATATTGTTTTATCTCTTCAATCAACTCTTGTTTGTCAATTTTATATTCACTGATAAATGATTTATAAGAATCGAATAATCCATCAACTTTAGTATATTGTTTTTTATCCTCTGTTTTAACTGAATACTTGTTGTCCTGTATTTTAATTTGAAGAAATGAGTAAAAGAATAAGTCTGTAAAATGCCTTCTAATTCGACCTGCAACAATCTCTGTATCCCAATACTTTTTTATTTCATCATTAGCTTCAAAAATATTTTGCCAATAGGTTAAATAGTGCTGATAATCATCACGTCCGAAAAAATAATTTTTTAAAAGTTCTGCAGTTGTTAGGCGAACCCCCAGTGAATTAATTGTATCAAAAATTTGTTGTTCATCATCTTCATAGCTCAAATCTATACCAACAAACATAATATTAGTAAGGATGTTTTGAGGATTTATTTTGCTAACCTTTAAATTATCTTTGAAAAACATATATGCCATTAAAATATGGTCTGTGGCAGGTAAAATTAATTCTTCTTCAAGATTCATTACTGTATTAAAAGACTCTTCATCATTATGATTATGTTTTAGAGCAATATCAAAAGAAGACATTGGAAGTCTGAAAATATTTGCCAAGTATTCATTTTTCAATTTTAAACTCAACACTTTAAAAAATATACAAAGTGTAGTCAAGCGTTGCTGTCCATCAATCACCGTTCTTCTATCACCGACACTTTGGGTTGATTGTGTTAGTTGTTGTTTGAGAATTACTGAACCAAGAAAATATGGTTTATTGTTCGTTGAAACCATTTCCATATCTTCTAAAAATCTTTCCCATTGGTCGGTATTCCAAACATACGCACGCTGGAAAAATGGAATTTCCAGTACTTTATTTTGATTAAATATGTCGTTAATAGTTGATCTTCCTGCTTGCATAATTATTTTTATTAGTCAATTTTTTATTTCTTTTTTTGTTAGTCTTTTAATTATTTCTTTAGGACAATATCTACAAACTTTATAGGCTCACCTTTTACCCAATCCATAATTTTTACATACAAACCATTATGATTTTTGGCTGTTTTTTTTTCGCAGCCCAAACATTGCTTTTCTATTGAGTAGTCTTCTTTTTTTTCGAATAAGGTTTCTTCTCCTTTAACAATTACATTTTCATTTTTGCAACTCATTGGTATTACATATCGTAAACCATCCATCTGAAATATGTTCCAAACAATGATTTCAGCTATCTCTTTTTGTAATTTTAAAGTTGGTGATTTTTTAAATTTATCTTTATAATAATCAATAAAAGTGTATAGCAGATTCTCCCGTGCTATCAGTAAACTATCTCCTTGCCATTCATAACCGTAGGAACTTTGAAAAGCTATTTTTGCCCACTTTATCCAATCTTCGACTGTATCACAGTATTTTGATACAATACGCATTTTATAATCTAAAAAACCAACTCGTTTTAGTATTGGCACTAATTCCTGACTATCAGAAACGGGGTCATAACGAGAGACAATATAAGGTGCTTCACCACATGTAATCTCTAATTTTAACGAAGCAACATATTCTTGCCAATTATATTTTGTTATACGTTTGCTATCACAGGCTTCATTCATTTGTTTAACAATGGATAGAGGTGTGAATACTTCCGCCTTTTCTCGTGTTCTGTATAGTTGTTCTTCTTTGCTTTTTACAGCTCGTGGTTGTATTAATGTACCAAACTTACCTGTAACTAATTCTGTTATAATTTCTGCTTGTGGGGCAAATAGTTCGCCCATTGTTGCATAAGAATCTGTAGCCCACAAAATATTTTTAGAAGTTGTTTTATCCTCCAAAAGAAATTCTAATAAATTGTCTTTTTTTAAAAGATAATCTTCACGTATGTCTATGTTTGTAGTATATTTTTTTTGATTTATCATAT
>CAISYO010000069.1 GCA_903889745.1 uncultured Bacteroidota bacterium
AAAAACATTGTTTCAGTAGTTTTGGCGTGTAATAATTTTGAAATTATCGATTTAGGCGTTATGGTTCCGCCAGAAAAAATTATTGATGCCGCCATTAAAGAAAATGTAGATATCATCGGTTTAAGCGGATTAATTACGCCTTCTTTAGACGAAATGGTGTATTTGGCCAAAGAAATGGATAAGTTAAACATCAAAATTCCAATAATGATTGGTGGCGCAACTACTTCACGCGCGCATACAGCTGTTAAAATTGCTCCAGAATATGCTGCAACTGTAGTACACGTTAATGATGCATCAAGAGCTGTAACTGTTGCTTCGAATTTATTAAATACGGAAACAAAAATGTCGTATTCACTTGCGTTACGCGAGGAGTACGATGCATTACGTGAAGGCTATTTAAATAGAGCAAGAGAGAAAAATTTCTTAACGATTGAAGAAGCTCGTAAGAATAAATTTAAGATAGATTGGAACAATTACGAAGCTGTAAAACCTAATTTTATTGGAACGAAAACAGTTGAGGTAGCATTATCAGAATTAGTCGATTTTATCGATTGGACACCGTTTTTTCAATCTTGGGAATTATATGGAAAATACCCAGCCATTTTAACTGATGATGTAGTGGGTGAACAAGCATCAGATTTGTTTAAAGATGCGCAAAATATGTTATCAAAAATTGTCTCTGAAAAATGGTTTACAGCTAAAGGAATTTTAGGAATTTTTCCAGCTACCACCATAAATGATGATGATATTGAGGTAAGTCTTCCAACTTCCAGCTTCCAACTTCTGACTTTAAGACAACAATCCCAAAAAACGGCTGGCGCGCCTAATATCGCCTTAGCTGATTTTATTGCACCAAAAGATTCAGGTGTGCAAGATTATATGGGTTGTTTTTGTGTAACCACTGGTTTTGGAGTAGAAGAAAAAGCCAAAGTATTTGAAAAAGACCTAGACGATTATAATTCGATTTTGGTTAAAGCCTTAGGTGATCGTTTGGCAGAAGCCTTTGCTGAATATTTGCATTTGCAAGTTCGTAAAGAAATTTGGGGCTACGCTTCTGATGAACATTTAACTAACGAAGAATTAATTAAAGAACAATACAAAGGTATTCGTCCGGCGCCAGGCTATCCGGCTTGTCCAGACCATTTGGAAAAACCAACGATTTGGAAACTCTTAGATGTTGAACAAGAAATAGGTGTAACGCTTACCGAAAGTATGGCGATGTGGCCGGCTTCTTCAGTGTCAGGTTATTATTTTGCTCATCCCGAAAGTAAGTATTTTGGTTTAGGTAAAATCAAAAAAGATCAAATCGAAGATTACGCCAAAAGAAGAAATATTAGTTTGGAACAAGCCGAAAAATGGTTGGCTCCAAATAGTGCAGATTAAAAATAGTTGTTTCAGGTTTAAAGTTTCAAGTTCAATAACCTGAAACCTATAAACTTGAAAATTGAAACAAAACAAAAAATGAAAGTAACAGAACACATAGAAAACGCCAACGGAAAGCCATTGTTTTCCTTCGAAATTTTACCGCCATTGAAAGGTCAAAATATCCAATCTATTTTTGATAGTATTGATCCATTAATGGAATTTAATCCTCCATTTATAGATGTTACGTATCATCGGGAGGAATATGAATTTAAGGAATTAGAGAACGGATTATTACAAAAGAAAATTGTAAAAAAGCGCCCTGGAACGGTAGGAATTTGTGCAGGAATTCAAAACAAATATAATGTAGATGCTATTCCGCATATATTATGTGGCGGATTTACCAAAGAAGATACAGAGAATCTATTAATTGATTTAGATTTCTTAGGAATTGATAATGTAGTAGCGCTTCGAGGTGATGCAGTAAAAAGTGAAATTTATTTTAAACCCGAAAAAGAAGGGCATGCATTTGCATCAGAATTGGTATCCCAAATTCATAATTTGAATAACGGAATTTATTTAGATGCCGATTTGCAAAATTCATCTAAAACCGATTTTTGTATCGGAGTTGCAGGATATCCGGAAAAACATATGGAAGCACCAAGTTTAGATAGTGACATTCATTTTTTAAAGCAAAAAATAAAAAATGGAGCTGATTATATCATCACACAAATGTTTTTTGACAATCATAAATTTTTCGAATTTGTTGCGAAGTGCAGAGCAGCTGGGATTACTGTTCCAATAATACCAGGCTTGAAGCCAATAGCCACAAAAAAGCAATTGAATTTAATTCCGCACCGATTTAGTATTGAATTACCCGATGCTTTAATTATGGAAGTAGTAAAAGCAAAAGACAATGAAGCAGTAAAACAAATTGGTATTGAATGGTGTACGCAACAAAGTAAAGAACTTGTCGCAGCAGGAATGCCCGTACTCCATTATTACTCTATGGGTAAAGCAGAAAATATTAAAGCAATAGCGAAAAACATTTTTTAAATTATTTTTTACCGGTTTTTTCTCGAAAGATTTGTTCTAAATTTTTATTTTTTAGTGAAATCTGAAGGGTTTTTAATCCATTATTTTGTGCAAAATCAAACACTTCACTTCGCATATCTATATTAGAAGAAAATGTAATTTCCCAAATTGCATGGTTTAGGTTTTTTACTCCTTTTAAATTAGGTAAAGAAGCAAAATCGTGTTCGTTTACTTGTTTATCAAATTCTACCACAATGATTTGTTCGGTTTGATCGCTAACTAAGTTGGTTAATTTTTTATCGGTAACAATTTTTCCTTTATCAATTATAATAACGCGGTCACAAATGGCTTCCACTTCTTGCATAATGTGAGTAGACAGAAAAACGGTTTTATTCTTTCCAATATTTTTAATTAAATCGCGAATTTCTACTAATTGATTGGGGTCTAACCCTGTTGTAGGTTCGTCTAAAATTAACACATCAGGATTGTGTAATAAAGCGGTTGCTAATCCTACACGTTGGCGATACCCTTTTGAAAGTTCGCCTATTTTTTTATGACATTCAGGCGTTAATCCTGTTAATGTAATCACTTCGTCTATTCTCGATTTAGCCACTTTATGTAAATCGGCATTAAAAGCTAAATACTCCCGAACATATAAATCTAAATACAACGGATTGTGCTCAGGTAAGTATCCAACAGATTTTTGTACTTTTTTTTGATCTAAAACGACGTCATGATCGTTTACTATCGCATTTCCGCTATCCGATTTTAAATAGGTTGTCAAAATTTTCATTAATGTAGATTTTCCGGCTCCATTTGGACCTAAAAAACCTACAATTTCACCTCTTTTTATCGAAAAACTAATATTATCTAACGCTTTTTGTGCACCGTAATTTTTCGAAATATTTTCTACAACTATTGACATAGGTACTAAATTTTAGCAAAAATAACCTTTTTTAAAAGAACTCAAATTTATTTAAAAAAGTATTTTAGAAGTCACTTTTTTTTCAATTTGTTAATTCTAATTTGTTGCCGATACATTTTGTTTTTTTTAATAACGCTTAAAAAGAATAAATCGTAAATTTACAACGAATAAAAAGCTATGGAAAATAAAAAATATTGGCGCAACTGGTTAGATGATTTTCAATTGAATCATCCATTAGTGATTGCAGGCCCTTGTAGTGCAGAAACAGAAGAGCAAGTTTTAAAAATAGCACACGAATTGAAGAATTCGGATGTTTCTGTTTTTCGTGCAGGAATATGGAAACCTCGCACCCGTCCTGGAGGTTTTGAAGGAGTGGGAGAAATCGGTTTAAAATGGTTGCAAAAAGCAAAAGCCGAAACGGGTTTATTAATGGCAATCGAAGTAGCAACTGCTGCCCATGTAAAATTAGCAATCGAGCATGACATAGATGTGTTATGGATAGGAGCAAGAACAACAGTAAACCCTTTTACAGTGCAAGAAATTGCCGATGCTTTAGCAGGAACCGATAAAATTGTATTGTTGAAAAACCCAGTTAATCCAGATTTGTCATTATGGATAGGAGGTTTAGAACGTCTTTATAATGCGAATATTAAAAAATTAGGAGTAATTCACAGAGGTTTTTCTACCTATGAAAAAACAAAATACCGTAACAATCCCGAATGGCAAATTGCGATTGATATGCAAAATCGATTTCCTGATTTGCCCATGATTTGTGATCCTTCACACATTACAGGTAAAAGAGCAATGATACAAGAGGTGGCTCAACAAGCTTTGGATTTGAATTATGACGGATTAATTATTGAAACACATAATGACCCTGATAATGCTTGGAGTGATTCAGCACAACAAATTACACCAGCTGTCCTTAAGCAAATGTTTGTTGATTTAAAGGTTCGAAAAATAACCTATGATGCCAGTGAATATAATCAAAAAATGACAAAACTGAGAATGCAAATTGATGGTTATGATGAAAAGTTATTAGAAATTATTGGCAATCGAATGCAGATTGTAGACAAAATAGGACAACTTAAAAAAGAGAAAAATGTAGCTATTTTACAAAATCAACGTTGGAACGAAATTCTCAACAAAATGACTTCTGAAGGGAAAGAAATTGGCTTAAGTCCTGAATTTATTATGCAATTATTTAAAGCAATCCATCAAGAAAGTATAAATCATCAAGAAAAAGTAATGAATAAATAAAAAAACGCCCTAATTAATTAAGGCGTTTAGATTTATTTAATTGGTTTTCTAAAATAAAATCGGGTAATAAAAATACCATCTCCATCCCCTTTTCCAGCGTCACTTTCAACAGCACTTGTAATGTGAACTAATTCCCAGCCATCCTTATTATATTTTTTCAATAAAGAAGTCATCATTGCATCATTAGAAGCAATATTTTGGAAATTAATCCCTACTAAACTATAAAAGTTTACTAAAGTACTTTCTTTTAAATCGTCAATTTTAACATCCGAACGGTCTTTGGTTGTTTTTTCTTTACCATCTTTAGATCGAGTAGTTGTAAATTGTGTGTAATCAACTTCTCCGCCATTTTCAATAATTCTAGATCTTCCCATACCACCTGGCACTACAGATTCTACAGAGGTAACAATTTTGAAATCGTAATTTTGAGAAATAGCAAAATTACTCATCAATAGAGCAGTAATAAAAATTAATTTTTTCATGTTTATGATTTTAAAATTCATACAAAAATAATGAAAAAAGTTATTAATATAGTGGATTCAATATTTTGAAGTTACATTTTCTTTAAAAATGCTATATTTGCTTTAATTAATTTACTTGTGTATTATAGCTATAAGATTTTTTTTTAGTTTAAGCATTAACTTTTCAGTTTAAATGACAGGAATTGTATATAAATCTACCGGAAGTTGGTACACCATTAAAACAACTAATGGTGATTTTTTGGAGTGCCGCATAAAAGGTAAATTTAGAATGCAAGGCATAAAAAGTACTAACCCTATTGCGGTAGGAGATATTGTTGATTATGATCTTGAAAACACAACCGATGAAACTACAGGAGTCATAATAAATATTCAGGATCGTAAAAATTACATTGTTAGAAAATCTGTTAATTTATCGCATCAAATGCACATTATCGCATCAAATATTGATGTCGTATTTTTATTAGTAACAATAAATAATCCACCAACAACAACCAGTTTTATCGATCGTTTTTTAGTTACTGCTGAAGCCTATGGAATTGAAGCTGTAATTGTTTTCAATAAAATTGACACGTTTGATGATGCAACTCTAGACGAACAATTGTATTTACAACATGTGTATTCCTCAATTGGTTATAAATGTTTACGAGTTTCTGCCAAAGATGGAAAAGGAATTGAAGAATTGAAAGCCTTAATGAAAGATAAAGTTTCGATGTTTTCAGGACATTCAGGTGTTGGTAAATCTACTTTGGTAAACACCTTAGAACCTGGATTGAATTTGAAAACCAAGCAAATCTCAGAATCGCATGCTCAAGGAAAACACACCACAACGTTTGCCGAAATGTTTGATTTGGCTTTTGGCGCTCAAATTATTGATACGCCCGGAATTCGTGGTTTTGGAATAGTGGATATGGAAAAACAAGAAATTGGCGATTATTTTCCCGAATTTTTTGCTTTAAAAGAGCAGTGTAAGTTTAATAATTGTTTGCATAAAGACGAACCACATTGTGCCATTAAAAATGCTTTGGAAAATGATGAAATAGCTTGGTCGCGCTATAAAAGTTATACCCAAATTTTAGAAGGAGACGAAGAACAATATCGTGCCGATATTTACGATGCCGAACGAAGAGCCAACGATGAAACCAGAAAAAGTTAAAATTTAGTTTACTATTCAAATGTTATGAAAACTGTAATTCAACGCGTTTCTAAATCATCAGTTACAATAAATAACGAAATTGTAGCCCAAATTCAACAAGGACTTTTAGTGTTAGTTGGAATCGAAGATACAGATCAACAAGAAGATATTGCATGGTTGGCTTCAAAAATTGCAAACCTTCGAATTTTTGCCGATGAAAACGATATTATGAACTTATCGGTGAAAGAAATAAATGGAGATGTTATTGTAGTTAGTCAATTTACGTTACATGCTTCAACAAAAAAAGGAAATCGTCCAAGTTATATCAAAGCCTCTAAACCAGATATTGCAGTACCACTCTATGAATCTTTTGTAAAACAAATGGAATTAGAATTGGGTAAAAAAGTACAAACCGGTCGATTTGGAGCCGATATGAAAGTGAGTTTAGTTAATGACGGTCCAGTAACAATAATTATGGACACTAAAAATAAAGAATAATGAAACAAAAATGGATTAAATTTTTACTAAATTCAATTATAAATTCACTACTTTATAGTGTTATTATTTATTTTATGGAAGTAAAATTAGAACCACTTAGATTTGTTTTTCAAGCGCTATTTTTTGGATTTTTTATGGGTTTTCTTCAAGTATTCGGAATTTCTTTTTTAAATAGAAATAATAAAAACAAACAATAATCATGGATATAAAAAACGCCCAACAAGAAGTTGATCATTGGATTAAAAACCACGGAGTTCGTTATTTCAATGAATTAACAAATATGGCCCAACTTACCGAAGAAGTTGGCGAAGTAGCTCGAATCATTGCCAGAAGATATGGAGAACAATCTGAGAAAGAAAGTGATAAAAGCAAAGACTTAGGCGAGGAATTAGCCGATGTAGTTTTTGTGGTTCTATGTCTTGCCAATCAAACAGGAATTAATTTACAAGAAGCTTTTGATAAAAAACTTGACTTGAAAACCAATCGCGATCACGACCGCCATCAAAATAATGAAAAACTTAAGTAATTGTGAATTTAAAACTAAGTTATAATCTTCCAACTATAAACTCCAATCTTCAAATTTCTGGCTCCAAATCAGAAACTAATAGATTGTTAGTTTTGCAAGCTTTATATCCAAATTTAGTTTTAGAAAACACATCTAATTCCGATGATTCTGAAGTGATGTTGAATGCGTTATCCATCACCAATCATCAATCACCCACCACCCAAATAATTGACGTGCATCACGCCGGAACAGCTATGCGTTTTCTTACTGCCTATTTTGCAATTCAAGATGAAAAAGAAGTCGTTTTAACAGGTTCAGCTCGTATGAAAGAACGGCCAATTAAAATTTTGGTCGACGCACTAAATCAATTGGGTGCCGAAATTACATATGAAGAACAAACAGGATTTCCACCGCTTAGAATTAAGGGTAAAAAGTTATCAAAAACTAAAGTTACGCTACAAGCAAATGTGAGTAGTCAATATATTTCGGCATTGTTGTTAATTGCACCCAAATTAGAAAATGGTTTGGAATTAACTTTAGAAGGAGAAATTACATCGGTTTCTTACATAAAAATGACTTTGGCTTTACTGAATGAAATAGGAGTGAAGACGGTATTTGAAGACAACACAATCAAAGTCAAACATCACCAATTACCTATTACCCCACACCCAATTTCAGTCGAGTCTGATTGGTCATCGGCATCCTATTGGTACTCCATAGTTGCTTTGTCAGATGTTGGCTTTCAAGTTACACTTTCCAGTTATAAAGAAAATAGTTTGCAAGGCGATAGTGCTTTGGTCGAAATTTATAAAAACTTTGGAGTTGAAACTATTTTCAATGATAAAAATATAACTTTACATAAAGTTGAGAACTTAAAACCTGCAACTTTAAAGTTGGAACTAAATACGTGTCCCGATATTGCACAAACCATTGCAGTTACCTGTTTCGGACTTGGAATAAGTTGTCAATTAACGGGTTTACAAACGTTAAAGATCAAAGAAACTGACCGACTTGAAGCTTTAAAAACCGAACTAACAAAATTGGGAGCAACTATTTCAGTTACAAACAATTCATTAACTCTGGAACAATCAGAAAATATAAAACCTAACATAAGAATTTCTACCTATCAAGATCACAGAATGGCAATGGCGTTTGCTCCTTTAGCAGTAAAAGTGCCAATTATCATTGAAGAAACTGAGGTGGTTTCAAAATCGTATCCTGCTTTTTGGGAAGATGTAAAGCAAATCGGATTTACAATCGAAAAAATATAAAAAGTCGGGATGACTGGATTCGAACCAGCGACCCCTAGCACCCCATGCTAGTACGCTACCAGGCTGCGCTACATCCCGAAGGTTGCAAAATTAAACATTTCAATTATATAATAAAAAAAATAAACATCAATTTACTTGACAACGCCTATTTCATAATCGTATATTTGCCCCATATTAGTTTTAGATTAATAACTATCTAAATTCTAATTTCTAAATTCTAAATTTTATTTATGAAATTATCTCATTTTCAATTCAATCTTCCAGAAGAATTATTAGCCGAATTCCCTACTGAAAACCGTGATGAATCACGTTTAATGGTTGTAAACAGAAAAACAGGAACAATCGAGCACAAATTATTTAAAGATATTATTGACTATTTTGATGATGGCGATGTAATGGTATTAAATAATACAAAAGTATTTCCAGCACGTTTATATGGAAACAAAGAAAAAACAGGAGCTCGTATCGAAGTTTTCTTATTAAGAGAATTAAATGCAGAACAACGTTTATGGGATGTTTTAGTAGATCCTGCACGTAAAATTCGTATCGGAAATAAATTATATTTTGGCGATGATGATTCATTAGTTGCTGAAGTAATTGACAATACAACTTCTCGTGGAAGAACATTACGTTTTTTATATGATGGTTCGTATGAAGAATTTAGAGAAAAATTAGTTGAATTAGGTGAAACACCTATTCCAAAATACATCAACCGTGAGGTAACTCCAGAAGATGCAGAACGTTATCAAACAATCTATGCCAAAGAAGAAGGCGCTGTTGCGGCTCCAACTGCAGGGTTGCATTTTTCTAAGCATTTATTAAAACGCCTTGAAATTAAAGGAATTGATTTTGCAGAAGTAACTTTACACGTAGGTTTAGGAACGTTTAATCCAGTTGAGGTAGAAGACTTATCAAAACATAAAATGGATTCTGAAGAAATGAAAATTTCGCAAGAAGCTTGTGATATCATAAATAATGCTAAAGCAAACAAGAGACGAATTTGTTGTGTAGGAACTACTGCCATGAGAGCTATGGAAAGTTCAGTTTCTTCACAAAGAACGTTAAATCCATTTACAGGTTGGACCAATAAATTTATTTATCCGCCGTATGATTTTAGTTTGGCAAACGCTATGGTAACTAATTTTCATACACCAAAATCAACATTATTAATGATGATTTCTGCATTTTGTGGACACGATTTAATGATGAAAGCCTACAAAGAAGCTATCCAAGAAAAATATCGATTTTACTCGTATGGTGACGCCATGTTGATTATCTAAAGTTAAAATCAAAATAGTATAAAATCCCAGCAAATAACTGGGATTTTTTTATTTCTGATTTCTAAAAAAATCAGTTTTTAGGGTTTTGCTACTTTCTAACTTTTGCCTACTTTTACCTTTTTAACAACCTAAGACCAATGAATTTTCAAAATACACGTGAATTTGCACAAAGTTTAGATGCTCAAGATGAGTTGAAAAATTATAGAAATGAATTTATTTTTCCAAAAGTAAACGGAAAACAAGTAATCTATTTTACAGGAAATTCACTTGGGTTGCAACCCAAAAGAACCAAGCAATATGTAGACGAAGTAATGACCGATTGGGCAAATTTAGCCGTGGAAGGACATTTTTATTCAGACAAACCTTGGTGGGATTATCACGAACGATTTGCAGCGCCATTAAGCGAAATTGTAGGAGCAAAACCTACAGAAGTTACTGTTATGAATACATTAACAGTGAATCTTCACTTATTGATGGTTTCGTTTTATCGTCCAACGCAAAAAAAATTCAAAATTATTTGCGAAGAAAAAGCCTTTCCAAGTGACCAATATATGTTCCAAAGTCAAATCGATTTTCATTCTAAATTGGTTGGATTTAATCCTAGCGAAGCATTGGTTGAAATTAAAAGAAGAGAAGGTGAACACAATATTAGAATTGAAGATATTTTAGCTAAAATTGAAGAAGTTGGTGAAGAGTTGGCTTTAGTTTTAATTGGAGGTGTAAATTATTATACTGGGCAAGTTTTCGACATGAAAACCATCACCGAAGCAGGCCATAAACAAGGTGCCTACGTAGGTTGGGATTTAGCGCATGCTGCCGGAAATATTGAATTACATTTGAACGAATGGAAGGTAGATTTTGCCGCTTGGTGCAGTTATAAATATATGAATTCTGGACCAGGCAATGCATCGGGTTGTTTTGTACATGAAATGCATCATAATGATGCTGATTTGCCAAGATTCGCCGGATGGTGGGGACACAACAAAGAGCGCCGATTTAAAATGGAACCAAAATTTGATCCCGTTCGCGGTGCCGAAGGTTGGCAAATCAGTAATCTTCCTATTTTATCGTTAGCCCCTTATTTAGCATCTGTCGATATGTTTGCTGAGGTTGGAATGACTAAATTAATTACCAAGCGTAATCTAATAACTTCTTATTTGGAATTCATTCTTAAAGAGATTGACAATGAATTAGAAGGAGCCGATTTCGAAATAATTACACCTTCAAATCAAGAGGAACGCGGTTGTCAATTATCGGTTTATTTGCACGGACAAGGAAGAGAATTATTCGAACGATTAATGAAAAATGGCGTTATCACCGATTGGAGAGAACCCAATGTAATTCGATTAGCGCCAGCACCATTCTATTGTTCTTTTGAAGATATGTATGATTTTGGACAGATATTGAAACAGTTGATTATAGAGAAATAGATTTTCAGACAATGGATTTTCGGACAATAGATTTTCGGAAAATCAGAATATCTGAACATCAAAAATAAAAGCCATGCACAATTATAAAGAATTAGAAGTTTGGAAAGAAAGTATTAAATTTTGTCCAGAAATTTATAAACTAGTCCGAAAATTACCAGAAGACGAAAAATTTGGATTGATAAG
>CAISYO010000070.1 GCA_903889745.1 uncultured Bacteroidota bacterium
GATTCAACTTTCATTCCGCTAGCGTGAACAAAAATGTCGTTTCCAGTTTCATCATCTGTAATAAAACCGTAACCTTTTGATTCATTGAAGAACTTAACTTTTCCTGTTCTCATTTTGTATTGTAAAAAATTAATAATGGTCAAAGATATACTTATTTCCGACACGAACAAGAAAAAGTTAAAAATATTTCAAAAATATTGATAATCAGTTAGTTTGATGATTTTAGATCCAATTGTATATGCAATTCATTCAACTGAGCCGAATCAATAGTTGAAGGAGCATCAATCATTACATCTCTTCCCGAATTGTTTTTAGGGAATGCAATAAAATCACGAATGGTTTCTTGTCCTCCTAAAATAGCCACTAATCGGTCTAAACCAAACGCTAATCCACCATGAGGAGGAGCGCCAAATTCAAAAGCATTCATTAAAAAGCCAAATTGAGCCTGCGCTTGTTCTTTGCTAAAACCTAATAAATCAAACATTCTACTTTGTAAATCTCTATCGTGAATACGAATAGAGCCACCACCAATTTCATTTCCGTTTAACACCATATCATAAGCATTGGCACGTACTTTTCCGGGTTCTGTTTCAATTAACGCCATGTCTTCTGGTTTTGGAGAAGTAAATGGATGGTGCATGGCGTGGTATCTTCCACTTTCTTCATCCCATTCTAATAACGGAAAATCTACTACCCATAACGGCGCAAATTCATCTGATTTTCTTAATCCTAATCGCGCAGCTACTTCCATGCGAAGTGCTGATAATTGAGTTCTTGTTTTATCGGTACCACCAGATAATACTAAGATTAAATCACCTGGTTTTGCTTGAGTTATTTCTGCCCATTTTTTTAAATCTTCTTGATCGTAAAACTTGTCTACTGATGATTTAAACGAGCCATCTTCTTCACATTTTACATAGACCATTCCCGAAGCTCCAATTTGAGGACGTTTCACCCAATCAATCAAGGCGTCAATTTCTTTTCGAGTATAATTGGCACAACCAGGCGCGGCAATTCCTACTACTAATTCGGCCGAATTAAATACTGGAAAATCTTTATGTTGTGCTACGGCATTTAATTCACCAAATTTCATTTCAAAACGAATATCGGGTTTGTCATTTCCGTAGGTTTTCATGGCATAATCATAAGTAATTCTTGGAAATTTAGCCACCTCAATTCCTTTAATTTCTTTCAGTAAATGACGGGTTAAACCTTCAAACATGTCTAAAATATCTTCTTGTTCTACGAATGCCATTTCGCAGTCAATTTGCGTAAATTCGGGCTGACGGTCGGCACGTAAATCTTCGTCTCTAAAACATTTCACAATTTGGAAATATTTATCCATACCACCTACCATCAATAATTGTTTGAACGTTTGTGGCGATTGTGGTAAGGCATAAAATTGCCCTTCGTTCATTCTACTTGGCACCACAAAATCGCGCGCTCCTTCAGGAGTAGATTTAATTAAATAAGGCGTTTCTATATCACAAAAACCTTGGTCAGAAAGGTATTTTCGCACTTCCATCGATACTTTATGACGGAATAATAAATTGTTTTTTACCGGATTTCTTCTAATATCTAAATAGCGATATTTCATACGAATATCTTCACCACCATCGGTTTCATCTTCAATTGTAAATGGCGGTATTTGTGCTTCGTTTAAAATATTGAGTTCTGAAACTAAAATTTCAATATCGCCAGTAGCCATGTTTGCATTTTTAGATTCACGCTCAATAACAGTTCCTTTTACTTGAATTACAAATTCTCTTCCTAATGATTTAGCGCGATCAAAAACTGCTTTATCGGTTCTTTGTTCGTCAAAAATTAATTGAGTAACACCATAACGGTCACGCAAGTCAACCCAAATCATAAAACCTTTGTCTCTCGATTTTTGTACCCAACCTGCAAGAGTAACTTCTGTATTGATATGTGAAGCATTTAAAGCACCACAAGTATGACTTCTATACATTTCTATTAAATTTTATGCAAAAGTAAGAACAAAAATGAAAATTTTAATTTAAAAGCCACAATTAAAATTATATTTTGATTTATTTTTTCGGTTTAATAAATATTGTCTTATTTTTACAGAAACCTTACAAACATTATTATGAAAAAAATCACTTATTTTTTATTGTTATTTGTTTCAATATCATTTGCTCAAACAACTGCAAAAGTTAGTTTTACTGCAAAAATTGAAAATAGAAATTCGGACACGTTAACCATTTATGGGCCAAAGAAGTTCAAACTTGATATTCCAGTTAATCAAAAAGGAGTTTTTCAGTCTAGTTTTGAAATTACTGAAGGCTTACACCAGTTTAGCGACGGAAAAGAATCTTCAATGTTGTATTTAAAAGACGGAGACGATTTAAGTTTAACAATGAATGCAGCAGAATTTGATGAAACCATCGTTTATAAAGGTAAAGGAGAAAAAGAAAACAACTTTTTAGCTCAAAAAGCATTAACAGACGAAGCTTTTGAATTAGGTCTTGAAAGTTTATTAGAAAAAGAAGAAGCTGTTTTTAAAGCCGCTTTAGAAAAAAAGAAAACGGAAGATTTAGCCAAATTAGAAGGATCTGGGTTACATGAAAAATTTGTTACTTCATACAAGCCAATGATTATGCAAGAATCGTTTATGTTGCAACAATATTTCAATCAAAAAGCACAAGCTAAAAAGATTGAAGGCATTGTTTCCCCATCTTTTGATTATGAAAATCACAAAGGAGGAAAATCTAAATTAGAGGATTTTAAAGGAAAATATGTTTATATCGATGTTTGGGCAACTTGGTGTGGGCCTTGTAGAGCAGAGATTCCATTTTTGAAAAAAATCGAAGAAAAATATCATGGTAAAAATATTGTTTTCATCAGTATTTCTGTTGATACCGATAAAGATCATGAAAAATGGCAAAAATTTGTTACCGAAAAAGAATTAGGTGGTGTTCAGTTGTTTGCCGATAAAAATTGGAATTCCGATTTTATCAAAGCATTTGGAATTAATTCTATACCAAGATTTTTATTAATTGATCCTGCCGGAAAAGTGGTTAAAGCTGATGCTGCAAGACCTTCTTCTGAAGAATTATCGAAATTATTTGACGAACTATTGAAATAATTTTAACATAAACGCATGAAAGCCAAGACAAATTGTTTTGGCTTTTTTTATGTTAATTTTTCCAATGTTACCAAATTGTTACCAAAAAGTTTTGTTATTGTAAAAAAATAATTATATTTGTTACATAATTATTAACCCAAAAAACAAATGCTTATGAAAAATTTAATGATTTATGTGATGTTATTGGTTACTACAGTGTCTTTTGCTCAAGGCGTACAACCAAAATTTGTTGCGATAGATAACAATATGATCCAAGCTACTTATTATTATGATAATGGTCAAGTAAAACAAGAAGGTGAATATCTAAATGGAAAACTTCATGGAAAATGGGTGTCTTATAATGAAGATGGCACAAAGCAAACTTCTGGAGAATATAACCAAGGAGAAAAAGTAGGAACATGGACTTTTTATAATGCTGCCACTATTAAAAAAGTAGCATTTTCAAATAGTAGAGTAGCTTCTGTAAATACCATCAGTAAAGATTATTTAGCAAATAAATAAATTTTCAAACACCGTTGTAATTAAAAAGTCCCGAAATATTTCGGGACTTTTTTTTATTTTTTTAGGTTATAAATTAGACTCCCGAAGCTTGTCGAGCAATTCTTCTATCTCGTAACCAATATTTCACTCGTTTTACCAAGTAGAACATTACTGGAACCATAACCAATGTTAACACGGTTGCATAGGATAATCCGAAGATAATGGTCCACGCTAAAGGTCCCCAGAAAATTACGTTATCCCCAC
>CAISYO010000071.1 GCA_903889745.1 uncultured Bacteroidota bacterium
CGTTTTTACGTTTTAATACAATTCTAGCAAAAGAAGAAAGTCTTTGCGATTGAAGGAATTCGGTAAACAAACCCTCTCCCTGTTTATTTATTCCGCCCAATAAAGCATTAATGGCTCTTGGTAATTTTAAATCAGGATTAGAAGTAAGTTCAGTTTTGACTAGTTCAATATCAAACATGCCGGGTGTACTTAATTCTAGTAAAGACCAAGCATTTGAATTATTAAATAAATTAATTAACCCATTTACAGAGGGGAAATTTAACTTATCAGGAGGAAGTATAGAAGGTGATTTATCCCATAAAGTCTGGATTTCAAATCCAGTTGAAACTGGACAGGTTGCAAATAATAAACCACCTGGTTTGATAACTTTTTCAAGATTTTTAACTAAATGATGAACACTTTCAACTCTATCAAACACATCAAATGCGACACAACATCCATATTTTTAAACTTACTTATATCATTTAAATTTTCTAACGAATCTACATTAATTGATTTAGATGTATAAGTTTCTCCTTCTGAAGTTATACCTGCTGATATTATATTGAAATTGTTTGACTTATCTGATATTTTTTGATTTAACATTTTTCCAAAAAATGAAATATCCAAATAATTCAATTTTTGATCTAATGAAGATGTTGAATACTCAGCTAATGAATCAAAAATCCATTGTGACCTTGGTTCTACAATTTTAGCATCTCTAGAAGCGGCACTTTTAGCTAATAATTCACTTTCCCAATACTTTACAGATTCTGATTTTGTGAACCATTTTTTTAATTCAGTTTGATTGGGTCTATTTTTTGCATATAAAGTTTTACAATGATTACATTCAACATATTCAAAGCCATTTTTTTCAAAAGCAGAAATAAATTCTTTTTTATTACATACTGGACAAAAAATTTCTACCCACTCTTTTTTTGAATTCCAAGTTTTAGTTATTTCTTCAGAAACAATTTTTTTCCACTTTTTGATTTCATTTTTTGGCTTAATTTCAAATTCTGAAATTTCATTTACAGATACTATTGTTTTCATTATCTTAATTTATTTTATTCATATGAATGATTGGTAAATTGTATACTTCATCAATTATCTTCATAACTTTTAACGCATCATTAGAAGTACCTTTTGTAATTGGTGTATTCTCAATGATAGATTTAGCAAAATGTTCCATCTCTAAATCCCAAGATGGATCTTGATCGTAATAGGTTGTTTCTTCCCTTGGATTACCAACTGCTATATTTTGATTCTTTGCAGGTCTCCTACCAATAATTAATGTTTCTCTTCCGTAGCTACCCGTTTTAGAAAGTAACCCATTTATAATTGCATAGCCCTTTTCACATCCAATTTCAAGTCTAAAAGTATGTTTCCATGCAGTAGCAGAAGAATGCAATTGAGCAAGTTGTCCATTTTCAGACCTAAGAATAACTACTGCATTGTCTTCAACATCAATGTCAAATAAAGTAACCCCTCTCATCCCACTAATCTCGACGAAATCACCCACAAAATATCTAAATAAATCTAACATATGAATTCCTTGATCAAGTAAAATCCCTCCACCAGAAACACTAATGTCATTTCTCCAAGAAGTATGATAGTCATACCCACCGCCTTTACCATAGACACCTCTTAAGGTTAACACTCTGCCTAAAGAGCCAGAGTCGATAATTGATTTGGCATCTGTAATTCCAGGATGATGCCTGTGATTAAATCCAAAAATTAATTTAACTTTTGGATTGCTTAATTCTGCATCCTTAATTTTTTGTATATCGGTATAATTACGACCAGGAGGTTTTTCGCAAAAAACATGCAAACCTTTATTCATTGCAAAAATTGCAATTTCAGGTATAGCAAAATTGGGAGTACAAACGATTATAGCATCAATACCTGAATGAACAAGATCCTCCCATTTTTCAAAATACTTTATACCTTTAGATTGTATTTCCTCTTTTTTTTCTACATCACAAATACCAGTACATTCCATTGTACTTGTATCTAGAATATTCCTTAATCTAATTTGTCCCATATACCCAAAGCCAACAATTCCTACTTTAATTTTCTGATTCATTTTGTTTACAAATTTTTTTATATAATTTATTTTGAATTAAATTTTTAATTAAAATTTCCTCGACTATTTTAACATCCTCAATTCTATCAACACCTACTGTTGGATAATCAACAACCACTCCTTTTATTCGTATATTATTTTCTAAAGCTCGAAACATATCTACTGATTCAGCTTTTTCAAAAGGTGTGGGAGCAAGGCTACCAAAATTCAATAAAGCATCTCTTCTAAATGCCATTATACCACTTTGTCTATATATTGGCACTTCTACTTTTTCTCTAAATAAAGGAATTGCAGATCGTGAAAAGTACATTACATCTCCGTATTTATTACAAGCTGCTTTTACTATATTAGGATTTGAATAGTCAGCTTCTGATTCAAGAGGTGATAATAAATTAACTATTGGCAAAGTTTTATCTTTCAATAAGGGCGATACTAAAGCTGTAATTGCATCTGGAATTAGTAATGGCTCGTCACCTTGAACCATAACAATAATATCACCAGGTAAATTTTGGATTGCTTCTTCAATTCTATCAGTACATCTATCATGCGTATTTTTTGTCATTACTGCAATACCACCTGATCGTTCAACTTCATTCTTAATTTCAATATCACATGTTGCTACAACTACTAAAGTAGCTTCATCAGCTAATAAAGCTCTTCTTCTAACATGCTCAATAAGTGGAATTCCAGAAATTAATGCTAATGGTTTCCCGGGATAACGGCTTGAAGCCATTCGCGCAGGTATAACAATTGTAATTAGAACTTCTTTCATATTGTCAATTTTCTATTGTGGCATTACACCGCAGTCTACATTTATACATTGGCCTGTAATTGCGGCGGCAGATTCAGATGCAAGAAATAAACACGTATTTGCAACTTGTTCTTCAGTTGGTAAAATACCTAAAGCAGTTTGGGTTTTTGCAAAATCAGTTAAAAAATTATCTAAATTATCTCCTTTAGTTGGAGATTGAGTTTCTTTAAGTGCATTTTCGAGACCTTCTGTTCTTAGATAAACAGGGCATACTGCATTTACCCTAATACCTTTTATTCCTAATTCCTTTGCTAATGCTTGTGTTATTCCATTAACACCAAATTTAGAGGCACAATAAACTGAATTATTAGCACTTCCTCTTTTTCCAGCAAGGCTTGAAATATTAATTATACTAGCCTTAGGTTGCATTATATTGGCAGCATATTTTGATGCAAAAAGAACGCTTTTAAGATTTGTTGAAATCATATTATCCCAAAATAATTCGTCAATATTTGACAATTCTTTCCACTCAGAGTAACCTGCATTATTTATTAAAACATCAATAGACCCTGCCCATTCTATTGTGTCACTTACAGCTTTTTGTAAATCATCCACTTTTCTAACATCTGTTTTTATGTACTTGTAAAATTCTTTAGGAAAGTTACAATCATATACATTTCTAGCTGCTAAAACGATATTATATTCATTTTTTAAAAATAGTTCTGCAATTATTTTTCCTAGACCCCTTGTGCCGCCGGTTATTAATACTGTTTTGGTATACATAATAAATTAATTACTTTTTAATTTTGTTAACC
>CAISYO010000072.1 GCA_903889745.1 uncultured Bacteroidota bacterium
GTTAGGTTTGCTGACGAAATTGTAGATACTTTTCACGATTATGATAAAGAAATTTTATTTACCCAATTTGAAAATGATTTAGCCTTGGCGCTTTCACAAAAAATTAGTTTAAATCCAATTTTAAACTCATTTCAACACACCGTTCATAAATACAATATTCCAAATGAATTAATTGGTGCATTTATGAAAAGTATGAAGTTAGACCTTTATAAAACAAAATATACAACCGTTGAAGAATACAATGAATATATTTATGGCTCTGCCGATGTAGTAGGGTTAATGTGTTTAAAAGTTTTTGTTAACGGAGATATTGAAAAATACGACGAATTAAAACATAGTGCAATGCGATTAGGTTCGGCTTTTCAAAAAGTAAATTTCTTAAGAGATTTAAAAGCTGATTTTGAAGATTTAAGCAGAACTTATTTTCCAAATACCGATTTATCTCAATTAGACGAAGCATCAAAACAACAAATTATTGCAGAAATTGAAGCCGATTTTAATGCAGGTTTTGAAGGTATAAAAAACTTACCAATAGAAGCAAAATTTGGAGTTTACACTGCTTACAGATACTACAAAAAATTATTGAAAAAGCTTCAAAAAACGCCATCATTAGAAATTAAAAACACACGCATACGAGTTTCAGATTATCAAAAGGTACAATTATTAGCAAGATGTTATGTAAAATATAGATTAAATATTATTTGATGGGTGTTTTGTTATGTTGAACTTGGTTTCAGCAGGTTTATATAAAAATTAATTATTGAAATTTAATATATTATGTGGTTACATATTTTGATTTTTTTTACAACATTTTTTATAATGGAATTCATGGCTTGGTTTAGTCATAAATACATCATGCACGGTTTTCTTTGGGTATTACATGCCGATCATCATAAAAAAGATCATGATTCTTGGTTTGAGCGAAACGATGCTTTTTTTATTTTTTATGCAGTAGTAAGCATTGGTTGTTTTTTACTTTGGAAATTTGAAATTTTTGAATTTGGATTAGCCATTGGATTAGGAATATTGGCCTACGGAATTGCTTATTTCTTTGTTCATGATATTTTTATTCATCAACGTTTTAAATTGCTAAGAAACGCTGACAATCGTTATGCTAGAGCAGTAAGAAGAGCCCATAAAATGCACCACAAACACATTGGAAAATCACATGGAGAATGTTTTGGAATGTTAATTGTTCCTTTAAAATATTTTAAAAGCTAAAAAAATCCGGCAAATGCCGGATTTTTTTATTATTTCATAAACTGCTGTAAAGGTTTAAGTTGTTCTAAATCCACATTTGATTTTTTAAGTAAACTAAGCATATTTAAAATATGTGTTGGATTCATGTCGTTTCCTAAAACTCTAACTACCGCAAAACCATTTTCTTTTTTTCCAACTAGAACTACAAATTCTTCAATGTGTTCATCATCATTGCCAACAAAATAAATTGCTGCACCATCATTTCCAGATCCTGCTTTCATTAATTGCTGATAGCTTTCATCTTTTAAAATAGACTTCACTTCTTTGATTTCTTTATCATATCCAGCAAAATCAATTGAATCTGTTCTAAAAGCTAAAATATTCATTTTTTTAAACGAACTAAGCGCGGCTTTTTCTTCACTAGTTAATTTAATTTTATCCGTATTGATAAAACTTGGTGCTAAATCAACTGATACAAATTCAGACGACTCAGTTTTTTCTACATAATACTTTTGTAAAGTGGTTTTAGTCTCACAACTAAATACAAATAGAAGTGTTAAAATAAAAATTACTAATTTATACATGATTTATTTTTTTGAAGCTTTTTTTAAATCATCTCCGCCTGGTAAATTCATTTTTTCAGTTAACATAGAAATTTCATCTAAACTAAAACTTCCGGTTAGCGATAAAACTATAGTATTTGCATCTTTCATATTTGCTCCTTCAATAAACATTAAAAGTTCTTTTACAATTTTTTCGTTAGCGCCAGATTTTACATAAATTTTTACGTTTTTACCTTCATTGTTAACTCGCATTAACTCTTCTAATGGATTTGATTTCAAATAACTATTCACCGATGATTTCATCTCAGAACCAACCTTTGTATTACTCGTTGTAAATACTTTTAAATTGTCTAATTTCTTAAGTAAATTTAAATACTGCTGCGTATCTTTATCGTTAGTATTTACTTTAAATTTACTCATCATTTCAAACATCTTTTTGTTTACTACAACAGATGTTACCCCTTCTTTATCTTCAAATTTATCAAAAGCTGCTTGAGCAAATGATACAGTTGATGCCAAAAATAAGGCAATAGCTACGACTACATTTTTCATAATTTTAGTTTTTAAATATTGATTTTTTTGTATTTTCATATTCTTTTAAATGAGATACACTATTCATGCCCAGATTTACTTGTTCTGCAACCATAAACAATGCTTTTTGCGTTTCAACATACGCTTCTTCTGGATTTTCAAAAGTACCTAATTCAACATTTTCTGACTTTGTTGGATAAAAATGAAAGGTTGATAATCCGAATAGCACAACAAAACTTGCAGCAATACCTATCCATTTTACAGAAAATTGTTTTCTAGGTTGTAAAATAAGTTTTGGCTCGAATTGCGTTTCATTTTGTGTTTCAAAGTAACCAAAAAGCGCTTGATATTTTGCCAATTGTGGCGCCACATGGTTTGAAGAAAAATAGGCCTTTAATTGTTTCTCTTCCGCAATTGTAGTTTCTCCTTGAAAGTATTTTTCTATTAATTGTTCAACTAACTTGAGTTCCATAATTATGTGTTTTTTCTAGTTGTTCTCGTAAGGTTTTTCTTGCTCTAGATAAAGCTACTCGAACCGCTGTTTCATTCATTTCTAACACTTGAGCAATTTCTGAAAATTCGTATTCTTCAATTTCTCTAAGTTGCACTATTAATCGTTGTTGCTCGGGTAAATTGTTAATTAACTTTTCGGCCCATTGCAACGTATTTTGATGTTCTATTTGTGTTTCAACACTGGCTTGCTTATCTTGATAATTATTATGCACAATTTGTAAATTACTAGCTCTTTTGCTTTTAAGTTGATCCAAACAATAATTCTTGGTCATCGTCATTGCTAAAGCTTCTACACTATTATAATGTTCTAAAGCATTGTTTTTATTCCACAACCTAACCATCACTTCCTGGGTAGCATCTTCTGCTTCTTCAGTACTCACGAGCATTCGTTTCGCTAAACGAAATAACTTATCCTTAAAAGGAGTAATTATTTGTACAAACTCGTTTTGGTTCATTTTAGTTAGTTGGTTTATAATGAAGACGAATGTAATTTAATTTTGTTACAAATAAAAAAAAGGTTTTGATATAAAATTATCAAAACCTTTTAAAATCAAACAATTAACTTTATTTAAAACAAAAAATTTAATCCAATTTTATAGTTTCTTCCGCGGGTATTGTATCCAATTACTTCTTGAAAATCTTCATTTAATATATTGGTCACTGCTCCAAAAATATATAATCGATTAGGTAACAACTCATAAGATATATTCGAATTAACTAACTGATAAGAATCTAAATTAACTGCTTGTGTTGCCCAAATATTCGAGTCGTAATACGCATCACTTCTTTTATCTACAAATTGATATTGCATTCCGAAAGTTCCTTTTTTATATTTATAGTTCAAATCAACATTTCCTTTATGCTTTGGGATTAAACGATTTAATTGATTTTCAACTTGAGTAAAAGTATAATTTCCACCAATATTGAAACGTTCAGATAAAATATATCGAATACTTGTTTCAATACCTTTTGCATTGTAGGTCCCGTCAATATTAATATAATTTGATGCAAAACCAATAGTGTTTTTTTCAGCTCTATAAAATGCAACAGAATTTATTGTAACTTTTTCAGCAAATAAAAGAGCTTCAAAACCTAATTCAGCCGTAGCATTTTCTTCAGGGGTTAACTCTGAATTTCCATACGGACCATATAATTGATATAAACTTGGCGTGATGAAAGCCGTACTATAAGAAGCAATAACTTTCAAAGGGAAATTATCGAAAGAAAAACTTGGGTTAATATTATACACAACCTGATTTCCATATTCGCTATGCGTATTAAAACGTGAACCAACATTAAGATTAAAACCAAAATCTGAATTATAAACCAATGTAGCATACGGATCAATTAAATTGAACTTCGCTCCTTCTCTTGCTACATCTGTATAGGCATCTTTTTGGGTCATATCAAAATACTGATATTGGGTTCCTACAACTATAAATAATTGATTATTAAATGAATACTTATTAAATGCATCAACAGAAATTGTTCTTCCTGTATAATTGTATGCATCAATAGAATTTGTCCAATTATTAGTAATATTTAATTTTCTATTTATTGTTGAAGCTCCTGCATTGATTGCAAATTCACCTTTATTATAGTTGTATTTTGGCAAGAAACCAATTCTAAATTGTTCCGAAAAACTATTGTTGTTCAAATCGTCTGAATTCGCAATAATTCCATCAAACGAATTGTCAAACGTATTTTTGATTCGGTCGTAATTCCCGAAAAACTCAAAACTTAATTTATCAGTTGCCTTGAATCCGATTCTTTGCAAGACATTCACTCTCGAAAACGTATCTTCTTCGAAATTTTCTCCAGCGGCTTCTGACATCCCTTTAGTTTCCGTGCTGTTTAAAGTGGTCATATACGAAACTTTATTGATGGTTCCGTTTACCGACAATCCTTGATTGAAATCTTGTGCACTTGTCTTTGAAGTTTCGGAAGAATTTTGCGTTCCCAAATTGATGTACGCATTTCCTGAAATTTCCTTTTTAGCAGATTTTTTCAAAGTAATATTGATTACTCCTGTTGCAGCTCCTGTTCCGTATAACGTACTAGAAGCGCCTTTCATTACTTCAATTTTCTCAATTTGTTCTACTGGAATCAAACGCAAATCGTATTCGATATTAATTCCTGAAGCATCAGAAACCGGAACACCATCAATGTAAATGGCAACTTGACGATTACGTCCACCACGAATGTAATAGCCTAAATTTTTTCCATTAAACGATTGATTTCCATTAATTTCCACTCCAGCAACTTGACTTAAAACGTTAGCCAAATTTTGACCTTTTTTAGCTTCTAAGTCTTGTGCGGTAATCACTTCGATAATTTTACCAGATTTTTCTTTGCTTTGCGCAAATTTTGTGTCCGAAATAACAACTTCTTTTAAGTTGTTTACCTTTAGCGTATCTGATTCTTGAGCATACGCAAAAGCAGTAGCTAGTGTGAATACACTTAAGCCAATAAACTTTTTGTTCATTTTAGGGTTAATAAAAATTCAATAAATCTGGGAGAAAAGCACAGAATTTACCCATACTCAAACTTTTTTTCCCGAAAGTTTGTTACTCAACGAATATGGCAGGTCTCCTGGCTTGCGTCTTGTTATCAACCTTCTCATCCGCCAAGGCGAACAATGGTAATGTAGAAAATAACAAGCTTTATAGCTTACAGTTGCGGGTACAGCTCAAGATTTTTGATATAAGTTTGTCGAATTTAAATTTATGAAGTATTCTAAAATCATAAATCATTATTCAACAATCATCAATCACTTGATTCCCTTTTAATGTTGTTTTGAAAATTCAGAAACAACAACCAAAATTCGGATACAAATGTATCATAATTATGCATAATAACCAATAAAAACTACTTCTTCTTATTCATTTTTCGCCACAACAAAATAAAACCAATTACAAAGTGGGCTAAAATAATTGTTGCCACTGCATATAAAAATGAATTTGAATCTGTTCTCATGTTTTTTTGGCAAATTTAGTATATTTATGCAACACAGAGTTTCACAAAAAAACCATTTCGTCTTTGCATCATTGCGAGCAGAAAATAAAAAAACTACATTTGTAAAAAACATTTTCATGCGCCACTATATCTTTTTTGTCGTTTTGTTTTTGGGTTTCACCCAATGTAAAAAATTAGAAAATTCAACAAATCTGAATACTTCTGAAAAAAACAGTATCCATCATGCAGAAGGCTTTTCAATTAAAAAATACAATGGTTTTTCTATAGTAAAAGTTTCCAATGCCTATCCAGAAGCTAAAGATAATTACACCTATGTGCTTCACAAAAAAGGCGTTCAAATTCCAGATAGTTTACAACAATTTACTTCGATTGAAATTCCCATTAAAAAAGTAATAGTAACCTCAACTACGCATATTCCTGCTTTAGAATCTCTAGGTGTAGAAAATACTTTAATTGGTTTTCCATCGACACAATACATTTCTTCTGAAAAAACAAGAGATTTAATCGATATTGGTAAAGTAAGAGATTTAGGTAGTAACCAAGGATTGAATACCGAAGTTATTTTGGACATTCAACCCGATGTCATTGTTGGATTTAGCGTTGATGGCGATATAAAAACCTATAAAAATTTAGAAAAAAACGGACAAAAAATCATTTTTAATGGCGATTGGACTGAAAAAACACCCTTAGGCAAAGCCGAATGGATTAAGTTTTTTGGTGCTTTGTATGATTTGGACGAAAAAGCGACAGAAATATTCAATTCGATAGAGAAAGGGTACAAATCGGTACTAGCTTTAGCTAAAAACACTAAAACACAACCCACTATTTTTGCAGGAGCAATTTACGAAGATCAATGGTTTTTACCCCAAGGCGATAGTTGGGCAGCTTATTTTTTAAAAGAAGCTAATGGCAATTATTTATGGAAAGATTCTAAAGGAACTGGAAGTTTAGCGTTATCCTTTGAAAGTGTTTTGGACAAAGCCAAAGACGCTGATTTTTGGATAGGTCCAGGCCAATTCACTTCAATTAAGGAAATTTTGGATAACAATCCTAATTATATTCATTTTAAAGCAGTTACAAATAAAAACGTATATTCGTTTAGTACCAAAAAAGGAAAAACGGGCGGTATCATTTATTATGAACTAGCACAAAATAGACCTGATTTGGTATTGAAAGATATTGTAAAAATTTTACATCCTGAAGTGTTACCTGATCATGAGTTATTCTTTTTTGAGAAGTTAAAATAATTTTTGCTCGCAAAGAGGCAAAGTCGCAATGGTTTTTTTGTGAAACTTTGTAAAAAACTTCGTGTAACTTTGTGCTACAATAGTATACTAAAATTTATGCTAAAAAACGTAATTTAGCCAAAAATTTATTTCATGCAATTTACCAAAAAACAAAACCTTCTTTTCATTCTTTTGCTACTTGCAATGGTATTTTTGTTTTTGCTAAATATTAGTTTAGGCTCGGTATCAATTCCTTTGAAAGAAGTCGTTAACGGACTTTTATCACAAGAAATGAGTAAGGAAAGTTGGGAAATTATTCTGTGGAATTTTCGTTTTCCAAAAGCCATTACCGCAATTTTAGTTGGGATTGGACTTTCAATGAGTGGTTTATTAATGCAAACATTATTTAGAAATCCACTGGCCGGACCCTATGTATTGGGATTGAGTTCAGGTGCAAGTTTAGGTGTTGCGTTTATCATTTTAGGCACAGGATTTTTACCTCCAATAATTTCAACATTCTTTTTATCCAATTACGGATTGGTTTTAGCTTCAAGTTTGGGTAGTTTTTTAGTTTTTATGGCGGTTTTACTAGTTTCTCAAAAGCTCAAAGATACCATGGCAATTTTAATTGTTGGGTTAATGTTTGGAAGTTTTACCAGTGCGATAGTTTCGGTATTATCCTATTTTACTTCGGCTGAAAAATTACAGAAATTTACCTTTTGGTCAATGGGAAGCATTTCAAATTTATCATGGAATGAAATTATACTTTTATCGGTTTTTGTCTTTATAGGAATTACCATTAGTTTTATGGTGATTAAACCTTTAAACGCATTATTATTGGGAGAAAAATATGCACAAAGCATTGGCATCAACTATAAGAAAACTCGAATATTAATCATAATTGCCACCAGTATTTTAGCCGGAAGCATCACTGCTTTTGCTGGACCTATTGCATTTATTGGCTTAGCGGTTCCACACATGGCAAAATTACTATTTCAAACGAGTAATCATTTGGTACTTTTTTGGAGTACGCTTTTGCTTGGCGCAATTGTAATGCTTAGTTGCGATACGATTGCTCAAGTTCCAGGAAATGATATTACTTTACCTATTAATGCAATAACTTCTGTAATTGGAGCGCCAGTAGTTATTTGGTTGTTAATAAGAAAGAAAAAAGTTTAATTATGACCAATCCAAATTTCACTATACAAACCAAAAACCTTTCGATTGGCTATACAACTAAATCGGAAACGAATACAATTGCTCAAAACATCAATCTTGGTTTAGAAAAAGGCAAATTAATCGCTTTAATTGGGGAAAACGGAATTGGAAAATCAACGTTACTAAAAACGCTTACCGGTATTATTCCGCCATTAAATGGTGAAATTACCTTACTAAATAAATCTATTAAAAGTTATTCAGCAATTAATTTAGCGCAAGAATTGAGTATTGTATTGACTGAAAAATTGCCGCCAAGTAATTTAACAATTTATGAAATTATAGCTTTGGGAAGACAGCCTTACACCAATTGGTTAGGAACTTTATCTGAAGTTGATAAATCAAAAATTGAAGAAGCCATCGCATTAACCGAAATTCACCATTTAATTCATAAAAAACACGACGAAATTAGTGATGGACAATTACAAATTGCTTTAATTGCAAGAGCTTTGGCGCAAGATACTTCGATTATAATTTTAGACGAACCTACAACGCATTTAGATTTGGTTCACAAAGCAACATTATTAAAACTATTGCAAAAACTTACCCACGAAACCGGTAAAACCATACTCTACTCTACCCATGATATTGATTTAGCAATTCAAATGGCCGATGAGATGATTGTATTTACTCCAACTCAAATTGTACAAGACCAACCCTGTAATTTAATTCAGACTGGTATTTTCAATACGTTATTTAACACAGAACATTTGACATTTGATGCTACCATTGGTAAATTTAAAATCAAGTAAATTACACATCAAAACTAGTCACTTCTAGCACTTCACCCGCTTTTAAATCGTTTAGATGAATATTTCCCACACGAACTCGAACCAACCGTAACGTAGGAAAACCAACCGCTGATGTCATTTTTCGTACTTGACGAAATTTTCCTTCGGTTAAAGTTATGGAAACCCAAGAAGTAGGTCCGTGCCGATCATCACGGATTTTTTTACCTCGCTCGCCTAAATTAGGAGTTGATTCTAATTTGAAAGCATTGCATTTTTTGGTTTTGTATTTTTTGCCGTGTAAACCAATTTCAACTCCGTTTCTCAATTGTTCAACTGCATCATCTGTTATGATTCCATCCACTTGGGCATAATATTCCTTTTCTACTTTTTTACTCCGAACGATTTCGCTCATCATGCCGTCGGTGGTTAACAAAAGTAATCCTTCTGAATCTTCATCTAAACGACCAATTGCCATCGTGTTTTCAGGAAAATTATATAATTCGCCTAATAATTTTTTATTGCGTTTGAGTTGGTAAATGAACTGCGATAAATAACCGTAAGGCTTGTGGATTAAGAAATGATGATGCATGATAATTATTTGTTGCAAAAATACATTTTTCAAATTTGAAGTTTAAATTTATTCCGTATTTTTACATTTTACAATTCATTTATGCCCGAATCAATGCTTATTTTAGTCGCTTTTATTATCGCTCTTGCCATAGGGATTTTCCTTGGAAAGATGCTTTTTACTGCTCAATCAAAATCTGAAAAATCAGGTTTAGAAGAACGAATCAATGGTTATTTAAACCAAATTGAACAATTGAAATTTCAAATCAATCAAGTAGTTTCTGAAAAAGAAACGGTGCAAAAGGAAAAAGAATCGTTGGCCATTCATTTGGCAAAAAAAGAGAATGATTTTGATAATTTATTAGAGCGAAATAAAGAGCAAAAGCAAGAAGTGGAACAACTTCAGGAAAAATTCACCAAAGAATTTGAAAATTTGGCAAACAAAATTCTAGAAGAAAAAACCGTAAAATTCACCGAGCAAAACAAAGAAAATTTAAAGAATATCCTTTCGCCTTTGCAAGATAGAATTCAACTTTTTGAAAAGAAAGTCGAAGACACGCACAAAGAAAGTATTGATTATCATGCAGCTTTGCGCCAACAAATACTAGGTCTTCGCGAAATGAACGAACAAATGAGCAAAGAAACCATCAATCTAACCAAAGCATTAAAAGGCGATAGCAAAATGCAAGGAAATTGGGGCGAATTGGTGTTAGAACGCGTGTTAGAAAAATCAGGGCTCGAAAAAGATAGAGAATATTTTGTACAACAAAGTCATATTACTGAAGAAGGTACTCGCGTTTTTCCAGACGTAATCATTAATCTTCCTGATGGTAAAAAAATGATTATCGATTCAAAAGTAACGCTTACTGCTTATGAACGCTACATCAATGAAGAAGATGATAGCTTGAAAAATCAACATTTAAAAGAACATGTGGTGTCGATAAATCGGCATGTAGAACAATTGGGCAATAAAAATTATCAGGATTTGTATCAAATGGAAAGTCCCGATTTTGTTTTGTTATTCATACCTATTGAATCGGCTTTTGCAGTTGCATTAAATGAAGACACAACGCTCTATAATAAAGCATTTGAAAAGAATATTGTAATTGTTACACCTTCTACTCTTTTAGCCACTTTACGCACAATTGACAGCATGTGGACCAATCAAAAGCAACAAGAAAATGCGATTGAAATTGCACGTCAGGCTGGTGCTTTATATGACAAATTTGAAGGTTTTGTGGGCGATTTAATAAAAATTGGCAAAAAAATGGATGAAGCCAAAGTAGAATATGGTGCAGCCATGAATAAACTAACCGAAGGCAAAGGAAATTTAATTACCAGTGTTGAAAAACTGAAAAAAATGGGAGCCAAAGCTAAAAAATCGTTACCCGAATCGGTGTTAAAAAGAGCCGAAAACGATACCAATGAAATCTCTGAACTAAACGAATAAACTATGCATACTGCTAATACTGTTGCGGCATCTAAGATTACACTTTCCGAATTGATGTTACCTTCACATTCTAATTTTAGTGGAAAAATACACGGTGGCTACTTACTGAAATTAATGGACCAAATTGCATTTGCATGCGCTTCAAAATATTCGGGTTGTTATTGTGTAACGGCTTCTGTGGATACGGTAGATTTTTTAAATCCGGTTGAAATAGGCGAATTAGTTACGCTAAAAGCCTCGGTAAATTATGTTGGAAAAACATCAATGGTGGTAGGTATTCGAGTAATTTCAGAGCAAATTCAAACCGGCGTTAAAAAGCATTGCAATTCGAGTTATTTTACCATGGTAGCCAAAGATGAATCAGGAAATAATGTAAACGTTCCAAAGCTTATTTTATCTGATATGGAAGAAATTAGACGCTTTTATGACAGCATCAATCGTATTGAAAACAAAAAGAAATACAAAACATTAGAAATGACGTTTGATTATCAATCGCCTGAAGCATTAAAAAATTTGGCGCAGTACAATGTAGTTATTTCCGATGCCATTTTAAAAATCTAAAGATCAGTCTTATAATAGTTTTGCTATTTTAAAAAAAAAGTTATATTTGTTAATTAAAATATCAATCAAAGTTCGACAATATGATAAAAAAATACGCAATTCTTTCCCTTTTTGCTATTACAATTACTTTATACTTTTCATGTGCAGATAACGATAACCAAGATTATACCGATGTTTCACCGGTAGTTGTAGACTTAAGTACTGTGCCTTATGAAAAATTATCCGATTATCATTTTTTTAGCGGCGAATTAAAAAACCAAATTCCATCTACAGATGTAATTCCTTATGAGCCAATTTCATCCTTATTTACCGATTATGCACATAAAAAACGATTTGTTTGGATTCCAAAAGGAGCTAAAACAACTTATAATGGTGATGACAATATTTTAGAACTTCCTGTAGGTTCAGCAATTATCAAGACTTTTTATTACGACAATGTACAACCTGCTAACACCACTAAAATCATTGAAACAAGAATCATGATTCGAAAAACAGGGGGATGGATTTTTGCCGATTATGTTTGGAATGATGATCAAACTGAAGCCTTCTTGGATTTAAACAGTAGTGTCAAAAATATTTCTTGGCGCGATGAAAATAATGTAGTTAGAAACATTGAATACCGAATTCCTAATGAAGCTCAATGTATTGTGTGCCATAAATCTAAAAGCTACATCAATAACGTATACAGCCAAATTAATATCCCAATAGGCATCAAACCACAAAACTTAAACAAGCCTTATAACTACGGAAGTGAAACTGTTAATCAACTTACAAAGTGGATTCAACTTGGAATTTTAGAAAATAATTTCAATTTACCTACCGAAGAAAATACTACCGTAAACTATAACGATGTTAGTAAGCCTTTAGAAAAAAGAGTGCGTTCTTATTTTGATATTAATTGTGCTCATTGTCATAAAGAAAATGGTCACTGTGATTACAGACCAATGCGAATGGGATTTTCAGAAACAAACAACAATTTAATCAATATGGGGGTTTGTGTAGACACACAAGATATGCAAGATTTTTCTCCAGAATTAAGCAAAATTATAACTCCAAGGAGAGTGGATCAATCCATGTTATACCATAGGTTAAATACCGTTGATGAAACCTACAGAATGCCACTTCATGGACGAACAATAATTCATACCGAAGGGGTAATACTTATAGAAAATTGGATTAACTCATTAGACGATTGTCGATAAATAATTATTAATTATATGAAAAAAATTTACTTTTTAATAGTAATTGGGTTTGGATTTGGAACACTTTTAGCACAAGACAATTGTGCAAATGCATTACCTATTACTTCAGCAGGAACTTTTACCATTAGCACTATTAATGGAACAGAGTTACCACAAACAATTTGTACATATACAAATCCAACTACAAATCCTGCTGCAGAATGGTATGCGTATACCCCAACAAGTAATTTTACTGTTACTGTTTCATCTGATTTACCTGAAAATATTTGTAAAGATACCCGATTACGAATTTATAGTGGTTCTTGTGATGCCTTAACTTGTGTAGTTGCTGATGACGACTCAGGAACTATTACTTGCCCTACAAATAATTCTTCATCTTGGTTATCACGCGCAACGTTTAATGCTATTGCTGGCACCACCTATTATATTGTTTGGGATAATCGATGGGCTTCTACAGGGTTTAATTTTCAAGTTAGTGAACTACCTGCAGGTTATAACCCATGTGCTAGTGCAACGGCTATAACTGCTGGTACTACAACGGTTAATGCAATTGACCAAACCAATATTAATACAGCTTGTTCCACAACTACTTTATCTAAATGGTATACTTATACGCCTACAGTTAACGCTACAGTAACTGTTTCTTCAGACCTTGTGACTAATATTTGTAAAGACACTAATTTTAGTGTGTACACTGGGAACTGCACAACGGGTTTAACGTGTACAACAAGTGATGATAATTCTGGGGTAATTGCCTGTAACGCTGATAATACAAATTCAAACCTATCGGTAAAAACATTTGATGTAGCAGCTGGAGTTACCTATTATATTGTTTGGGATAACAAATGGAGTGCTTCAGGTTTTGATTTTACTTTAACGGAAGTTCCAATAATCATACCAATAACATACACTACTCAAACCATCGGAACCATTAATAGTGCCTATAATATTTGTATCGTTGATATGAATGGTGATCATAAAGATGATATTGTGGGTATTAATACCACTTCAATGCGTGTTCACTACCAAGGTAATACTTCCGGAAATTTCACCGTAACCGATCATACCTTTTCTTTTTCTGGATCAACTTCTGCCGCATTAGTCCCAAACTGGAGTATGGCAGCAGGCGATTATAATAGAGATGGTTATAATGATTTAGTCTTAGGGAATGGAAGTGGAGCAACAATTATTACCTCAATTAATAACGGTTCAATATACTCGGCTTTTGTACCAGGACAATATATATTCTCGCAACGAACTAATTTTTCTGACTTAAACAATGATGGAAATCTAGATATATTTGTTTGCCATGATATTGCACCAAGTTGCTATTATTTAAATAATGGTAATGGAAATTTATCTTTTTATCAATCAACAGTTACACCAGGATCGATGAGTATTGCTACTTCAACCGGGAATTATGCAACACTTTTTACCGATTTTGATAATGATGGCGATAGTGATGTGTTTGTATCAAAATGTTCGGGACCTCCTTGTGAATTATACCGTTATGATGGAAATAACACCTATACCAACATTTCTGCCATTGCAGGTATCAATGTGACGCCTATTCAAACTTGGTCTTCTGCCATTGCAGATTTTGATAATGATGGGGATATGGACATCATCATTACGGCTAGTGCCAGTTTACACAAATATTTTAGAAATAATTTAGATACCACAAACACAACCGAAGAAGCTTTTTCAAATATAACTGCAGGATCTGGTTGGGATACTAATACATCTACTAATATTGATAATATTGCATACGATTTTGATAACAATGGTTTTGTTGACGTTTTAGGTGGAGGAAATAAAATTATGTTTAATCAAGGAAATAGTACTTTTTCACCTGTTAACTACACTGGAATTAGTGTTGGAGCTGTTGGAGATTTGAATAATGATGGATTTTTAGATATTCAAAACGGTACAACAATACGATATGCGGTACCAAACGGAAATAATTGGATTAAATTTTCTTTACAAGGAACTCAAAGTAATAGAAATGGAATTGGAGCTAGAGTTGAAATTTATGGATCTTGGGGTAAACAAATTAGAGATATTAGAAGTGGCGAAGGGTTTAGATACATGAGTTCTTTAAATGCTCATTTTGGAATAGGAACTGCAACAAGCATTTCACAAGTTATCATCAGATGGCCTTCTGGGGCTGTAGACGTAATTAATAATCCTGGAATCAATCAATCACTTCATGTGGTGGAAGGTTCAAGTCCGCTGGGGCAAGAGGAATTTAGTACTAATAAAATAGTTCTTTACCCGAACCCAGCTTCAGAACAACTTACTATTTCAAATATTGATTTAAGTACGATTAAAAATGTAAGCATTGTATCGATGCTTGGAAAAGTAATTAAAAATGTAAAATTAACAAATGAGACAATTAGTATAGCTAGTTTATCAGAAGGCATCTATATTTTAGCCATAGAAACAATTGATGGAAAAAAATATACGGAACGTTTTGTTAAGAAAAACTAAATTTATTCTTTTTGAAAA
>CAISYO010000073.1 GCA_903889745.1 uncultured Bacteroidota bacterium
AACAAGTGTAACAAAATAAATACCAGAATTTAATTTACTTGATGAATTAACTGCATATTTTGAGTTAACACCAGCCAATGCATTAACAGAATTTTGTTCAACAATTCTACCCGTAACATCATAAACCAAAATATCAATTTTAGAATCTTTTGGAGAAGTTAATTCAATTATAGCAGATGAACTTGTAGGATTAGGATAGATTGATAATCCTAATGAGTTTTCAAATTCATTAATACCAACTGTTCCACTAATATTGATATTATCAATATATAAATTTTGAGATTGACCTCCTTCAGTATCATTCATAAAATAAAATCTGAATTTAACATCTCTTTTATTATTTATCGATGTTAATAGAGACGGGATAATAGTCTTAGTAACCCATTTTGGATTTGGATTTGTAGCAGTTGTTAAAGAACTTAAAGGTATGTAAGGAGCGTTTACAATACCTCCGCTAGCAGCCATAACACTAGCAGTCGGAGAACCAATAATGTTTGACCAAGTACCACCACAATCGGTACTATATTGTAATTTAAATTCATCAGTAGTCACGCCAGTTTTCCTAGCAAATGAATAATCAAATGATAATGAAATATTAGTAGTATTTGTAAAATCAAAATTAGGAGTTTCCATGATATCTACATTTCCAGCAAATCCTGGGAAGAAATTGCTCACATAATTTGCATTAGGAAGAACCAAAGAATGATATGAATTACTCAAGGTACCAGCTCCATAATCTGACATTTGCCAAGTATGCGTATTAACATCTTCGTTAATGTTAGCCCATCCTGCAGGCCACCATTGTCCTGATTCAAAATTTTCGCTATATGGTAAAGTAGTTAATCCAGCATTCCAACCAGCAGTAACAAAAGAGTTTACGGTTTTTGTAGAGGAACCATTACTATTTGATACTGTTAATGATACAGAATATGAACCAGGAACAGCATAATTTACTGATTGCGCAGCTAATGTAGAGGTAGCAGGCGAACCTCCTTCAAAAACCCAAGAGTAAGAAGTAGGAGTTGAATTATAGGATGTACTATTAAATATTATAGACTGACCAGCACAAGTAGTTGATTTATTTGAAGCAAAATCTGCAACTGGACCACAAGGTGTTGCGCTTGATGCGTTAGATGCCACATAGGCAGTATAAGTAGCAATAACTGTTGAAGGTGGAACCGGAGCAACTGTAAAAGTTGTTAATGTTAACGTGTTAAAAAAACCAACGTTATATAAATTCTCATCGCTCACTAGCAAACTTCTATTACTAATTATCGAACTCGCAGATTGTCTCATCTTAGCTACTTGGCCTTGCGTAAACATTTTTGGACAAGAAGAGTAATCCATAATATTTTCAATATTTGGTCTAACATTATCGCAAGAAGGTAACCCAATATTTAATGTATAGTCTTCAAACTCTCCACTATTTATTGATAATGTTGGAGATGTTATTGGAGAATCACTAGTAATTACACGCATTCTTGAAGGCCCTTTAAGTCCTGCAGGGATAACGGTACTTACTGAAAATGTTTGATTACCATAAAATACGAAAACTGGAACAGGACTAATCGAAATAGTTTTAGTAATAGTGGAAAGGCAGCCAGCACTAGTTGTAATAGCTAATGTTACAGAATAAACTTTAACAGTATCAAACACGTTAGTTGGATTTTGATTAATTGATGTATTACCATCACCGAAATTCCAATTCCAAGAAGCTATTGAGCCAACTGACACGATTGAATTATCTGTAAATATTGTAGACTGTCCTATTGGTGAATTTGTTTGTGAGAAATCAGCAATCGGTTGATTTCGGTATACAAACATTGTATCCTTAACTGCATTACAAGATCCGTTTCCTGTTGTTGTCAATACAAACATTAAAGTATCAGTATCAGAAGCTAATGGATTATATGTCACTAATGATGTTGATGAACTTGGAATAAATGATCCTAATCCACTAGTTGTCCATTGAACACCAGAAGGAACAGTATTAACATTTCCAGATAAAATAATTCCAGATAGACTTCTGCAAATAGAAAGATCTACTCCTGCACTTACCGTTGGAGATGGCGTGATACTTAATGTTAATGAAGAATCATTAGGTGAACATGTATTTATTGGTGTTAATGTTATTGTAACATTACCGTTATTAATGTCGGCTATACTTGGAATATACGAAGGATTCAATGAAGTGCTACTTGGAGAAAAAGTTCCACTTCCACTTGTAGTCCACTCACCTTGTCCACTTCCCCCTGTAATAGTGCCTGATAATGCAGAGGAAATATTATTAGCACAAACAGTTGCGCTACTTGAAGTGAAGGCAAATGATGGTGTTGTTGTATTATTGATGATAATTGAATCTGCAACGGCTCCACAAAAACCACTATTAGTTGAAGTTAAGAATAACTTAAAAGTTCCGCTTGCTGAATCCGCAACACTTAGTTGGTAAGTTGCGTTCAATGTAAAATCATTTGGTAGAAAAATTCCAGTTCCGGATGTTGTCCATATTCCAGTTGTACTCCCTATTGATACACTTCCATTTAATGCTAATGTATTTATTGAAGCACATATAGCCACATTATTACCAGCATTTACTATTGGCGCAGAATAAAAACTTAATAATAAAGAATCTGATGTAATTTGACATCCAGAGGTCGGTGTTAACTTAATAAAAATACCCGCATTATTTATATCATTCGTACTTGGTAAATATGACGCATTTAATGCAGTATTATTAGGAATAAATACACCTGATCCATTAGAGCTCCATACGCCCTGAGATACACCAATGATACTACCATTTAATGCTAAAGAAGAATTTGGACAAATTGTTGTGTCATTTCCAATTGATGCAATACTTGAAGGTAAAACTGTTATTTGCAATGTATCGGACGATTGATTACATAAACCATTATTAGTAGATTTTAAAACTAGTTTAACACTACCAGCAATAGAATCAGAAGAACTTAAAGTATAAGTGGAACTTAAATTAGTAATTGAACCAAAACTTCCATTACCTAAAGTTGACCATATTCCAGTACTAGTAAATCCGGAAATTGTACCAGTAACATTGACTATCATAGTGTCTAGGCAAATAATTTTATCGCTACCAGCATTAACAATAGGTAGTTTTTGTATTGTAATAATTACAGTATCGGTTGCAGGTATTAAACTGCCAATACCTGTTGTTGATGCAATAATTTTTACTTGACCATTATTAATATCATTTATACCAATACTATATGTAGTAGATGTTCCATTAGGATTACTAAAAAACCCATCCCCTAAAGTTGTCCATTTCAAACCTGTTGCAATTCCTGTTGTTAAAGTAAAATTTCCAGTTGCTGGAGTAAAAGATCCAGTTAATGCCACAGTATTTGTTGTGGAGCAAATCGTTTGATTACTTCCTGCTTGAATTGTTGAACCTGCTCCAACATTGAACAATTTTTCATTTGCATCCAAAAAATCACCATCTCTATTGTAATCACAATAAACAGCAACGTAATTAGCAACGGTTGGTGATGCAGTGCTTTCAACAGAAATGACATTGGTGGTACCAGCATTAAAATCATTTCCGTAAATAGCAGAGAAATCAGAATAACCTCCGGATACTCCCGAACCTGCTAAAGCCACAGTCTCCGTTGCTGTTGTTGTTACAGTTCCTGTTAAGGAAATGATTGGTTTAATGATAGAACCTGCTAAGGAATTTAAACTAGTTGTACTACTCATTACTGGACCAAATTTAACCCCGATAATATCAGAACTATTAGCCGGATTTGTTACAGATGGAGTTCCTGCATAATTTGCTGCTTTTGGACAAGTACTGAAAAAACCAGTTGTTTTTGGCGTATCAGCAATATCATCATTACTACATTCTAAACCTGGTTCATTTGTAGAACCGAACGTGTGACTTAATCCAAACCAATGGCCGATTTCATGACTTAATGAACGAGCATCTAATCCGCTTAAAAAATCATTACGATATACAATTGCATCCGCAGCATCCACTGGAGATGTTCCTGGCAAATAAGTGTAACCTACAATAATACCAATTGAAGAACCAATGATATTTTTAACAATGTAAATA
>CAISYO010000074.1 GCA_903889745.1 uncultured Bacteroidota bacterium
AATTCAATACCGCTACCAACAGCAACAATATCGATGTCTTTTTTATAATTTCTATCCAATAAAATATCGCGTACAAAACCACCAATCACATAGCAGTCCAAGTTAAGTTCTTGAGCGGCTTGCGAAATGATTTTGAATATTTTATTTTCTAAAGGTTGTTTGTAATTCATTAATTTTTGTTTCAAGTTTCAGGTTTCAGGTTACTTTGGATACAACTTTAAACTTGAAACCTGAAACAAATTTTATCGTCTAATCACCTTTACCTGACTGTCTAAAGTTAATTTGATTATGGCTGAAGGTTTTTTGCAAACTTTATTATGATGCAAATTTACTACATAGTCAACACCTTTTATAATTTCTGGAGAAATTTCTTTGAAATTCATTGGTGTTGGCTCTCCAGAAATATTTGCTGAGGTTGAAACCAACGGTTTTTTCATCCGTTCCATTAATTTGAAGCAAAACGGATCGGTAACAATTCGAACTCCTAAAGTATTGTCTTCCGCTATAACGTTTTTGGCAATATTTCTTGGATTATCTAGTATTAAAGTCGTTGGTTTTTCTGATAAGTCTAAAATTTGCCAAGCCACTTCAGGAATTTCTTTAAAGACATTGTACATCATTCGTTCTCCATTTATCAAAACAATCATGCTTTTAGTTTCTTCACGTTGTTTTAAAGCATAAATTTTTTTTACAGCTTCTTCATTAGTAGCATCGCAACCAATTCCCCATACGGTATCAGTGGGATACAAAATAATTCCACCCTCTTTTATGACTTCGTAAGCTTTGTGTACTTCTGAATTGATGTCCATTTACTTTAAATTGTCTACAAATATATCTAAACAAAAAAGACTTTATATAATTATTTCGTTATATTTTTTTTACTTTTGAAACAAAAATATATATGAATGTTTTAGTAGCAAATAATAAATTAGAGAGAGTAGGAGGAACAGAAACTTTTACCTTTACATTAATTCAGGAATTATTGCGACAAGGCCATAAAGTAGAATATTATACTAGAAGAAAAGGCCAAGTTTCAGAAAGAATAGAACAAGAATTGGGAGTTCGTTTTAAAACAAGACGTTCATATGATATTGTTTTTGCCAATCATAATAAAATTGTTAGAAAATTATATTTTTTAACCAATTCACCAATTATACAAACCATACATGGTATTAGTCCAAAAGTGGAAAGTCCATCCATTTTTGCAGATAAATATGTTGCTATATCTGATGAAATAAGAGATTTTTTAAAATCTAAATACAAAATCGATGCAACAATTATTTATAATGGAATTAATTGTAATAAATACTATTCTATTTACCCAATACATAATAACTTAAAAAGTGTTTTGTCTTTATCGCAAAGTGAACAAGCAAACATATTGCTTAGAGAAGTTTGTAAAGATTTAGACATAAAGTTCCTAGAAGCAAACAAACAAGGAAATACTATTGTTACAGAAGTTTTAGATATTATAAATGAGGTAGATTTGGTTGTGGGTATAGGTAGGTCTGCGTATGATGCTATGGCTTGCGGTAGACCAGTTG
>CAISYO010000075.1 GCA_903889745.1 uncultured Bacteroidota bacterium
AATCCGCAAGCGTATAAAATCACGAAACAAAAAGTAACATACAAATCAAAACTGCAGCTAACAACTGCTCCAGGTGGTGGTTACGGAATTAGTATTGTTGAGGTTAAATAAAAGATAATATAAAACGATTGTCAAACTGAACTTGTTTCAGTTTCTCATTACATTAACTTAAATCCTGAAACGAATTCAGGATGACAAAAAGTAAGCTATGAAAAAATTAATTCTATTATTCTTAATTACAATTTCAGTAAGTGTTTCGGCACAAATTGATAAAGTAGAACCGCCTTTTTGGTACGAGAACATGACAAACAATCAGGTTCAAATTATGTTTTATGGTAAAAACATCGCTCAAAATACCGTAACGGTTTCAAACGGAGTTGTTATTACTCAGGTTCAAAAAACAGAGAATCCAAATTACGTTTTCGTAACAATTGATTTGAAAAATATAACAGCACAAGAGTTGATGTTTACGTTTAAAAACGGTAAAAAGTCATTCAATCAAAACTATTCGATTAAAAAAAGAAAGGAAAATTCACGTAATCGTAAAAGTTTTGATTCGTCGGATATGATGTATTTAATTATGCCAGACCGTTTTGCAAATGGAAACGAAAAAAACGATTCGGATTCAAATTTACAAGAAAAAGCTAACAGAAGTCTGCCTGGCGGAAGACATGGTGGAGACATTCAAGGTATCATAAATAATTTAGATTATTTGCAATCGCTTGGTGTAACAGCACTTTGGAGCACGCCTATGTGTGAAGATAACGACAAAGGCTATTCGTATCATACATATGCGCAATCAGATGTGTATAAAATTGATCCACGTTATGGAACAAATGAAGAATATGTGCGCCTTTCTTCAGAAATGAAAAAGAGAAATATGAAGTTAGTGAAAGATTATGTAACGAATCACTGGGGAGCAGAACATTGGATGTTTAAAGATATGCCAACGGACGATTGGTTTCATCAATTTCCAGGGTACAAACAAAGTAATTATCGCATGACCACACAGTATGATACAAACGCTTCTGCAATAGATGCAAAACTTTGTATGGATGGCTGGTTTGTGCCAAGTATGCCCGATTTGAATCAATCGAATCCTTTGGTATTAAATTATTTGACTCAAAATGCGATTTGGTGGATTGAATATGCCGATTTAGATGGATTTAGAGTAGATACATATTCATATAATGATAAAGCAGGAATTGCAAAATGGACCAAAGCCATTACCGACGAATACCCTTATTTTAATATCGTTGGAGAAGTTTGGATGCATGACCAAGCACAAATTTCGTATTGGCAAAAAGACAGTCCAATTGCTAAAATTCAAAGCTATAATTCCTATTTACCAAGTGTTATGGATTTTACCATGCACGATGTTTTTGGAAATGTTTTTAACGAAGACAATACAAATTGGAATGACGGAATGTTTAAGTTTTATGAAAATTTCGTAAATGATTTTCTATATGACAATCCAAATAATTTATTAATTTTTGCAGAAAATCATGACACCAACCGTTTCAATTATATTTATAAAAACGATTTAAATAAATATAAAATGGCCATGACTATTTTAGCTACGATGCGAGGTATTCCTCAATTGTATTATGGTTCAGAAATTGGTATGGCGGGTGATAAAGGCAAAGGCGATGCAGATATTCGTCAGGATTTTCCTGGTGGCTGGGCTTCGGATAAAAACAATGCTTTTACGGCTTCAGGAAGAACAGCAGAACAAGCAAAATATTTTGATTTCACCGCTAAAGTTTTCAATTGGAGAAAATCGAAATCGGTAATCCATAACGGAAAATTAATGCATTATCTGCCAGATAATAACGTGTATGTTTATTTTCGTTACAACGATACTGAAAGTGTAATGGTTGTGGTAAATAATAGCAAAGACAAACAAACTTTAAAATTAGATAGATTCAAAGAAAGTTTGGCTACGTATTCAACTGGAAAAGACATTATTTCGGATGCAAATTTCGATTTAAAATCAGAACTTTCAATTGAAGGAAAATCGAGTTTAATATTAGAACTTAAATAAGGATAATAGAATGAAAAAAATATTAATTATTGGATGTGCAATAGCTTTATTTAGTTGCAAAAAGGAATCAAAAAATATTTCAAGCGAAACCATTGAAAAATTTTCACCAGCGGTAGAAGAAAACAGTGTAATTTATGAAGTAAACATTCGTCAGTATTCTCCTGAAGGAACATTTAATGCGTTTACAAAAGACATTCCGCAACTAAAAGAATTAGGCGTAAAAATCATTTGGGTAATGCCTATTTTTCCAATTTCTCAAACGAAAAGAAAAGCAACAGGTGGCGATGATAGTAAATTTGCTTCAGAAATGCCAGCTGCAGAACAACACAAATACTTAGGAAGTTACTATGCCGTTTCCGATTTCAAAAAGGTAAATCCAGAATTCGGAACCATTGAAGATTTTAGAAATTTAGTACAAACAGCACATGAAAATGGTATTTATGTAATATTAGATTGGGTTCCAAATCACACCGGTTGGGATCATGTTTGGATTAAAGAACATCCTGAATATTATACTAAAAATGCAAAAGGTGAAATTATCGATCCAATCAACCCAGAAACCAGAAAATCTTGGGGTTGGACAGATGTTGCCGATTTGAATTATGATAATCAAAGTCTTCGTGCAGCAATGACTGCCGATATGATGCACTGGATAAAAAATGAAGGTATTGATGGATTCCGTTGCGATGTAGCTGGAAATGTACCTTTAGATTTTTGGCAAAAAGCAATTCCTCAATTACGAAAAGAAAAAAACATCTTCATGTTAGCTGAAGCTTGGGAACCCGCTTTACTAAAAGATAATTTATTTGACATGGCATATGGTTGGGAAGCACATCATACGCTGAATAAAATAGCTCAAGGAAAAGAGACTGTGAAAAATTTTGATGCTTACATTGAAAAAATAAACAAAGACTATGAAGCGAATGATATCTTAATGAATTTTGTGGATAATCACGATGAAAATTCATGGAATGGCACTATTAAAAGTCGTTTAGGCGCTGCTGAAGAAACCATGACAGCCTTAACCTATGTAATGCCTGGTATGCCTTTAATTTATAGCGGTAACGAATATGGCTTAGAACATAGTTTGAAGTTTTTTGAAAAAGATTCGATTCCAAAAACAAAAGGTAAACAATGGGAATTACGTGCTAAATTGGGTAAAATAAAAAATGAATTAAACGCATTAAACGGCGGAAAAAGTAAAGCTGTTTACACAAGAATTAAAGCTTCAAATGAAAATGTTTTAGCTTTTGAACGCACTAAAAACGGAAAAAAAGTAATTTATTTAGCTAATTTATCTGCTCAACCAGTAGACGTTACTATTAAATTAACAGGGCAGTATAAAGATTTAATGACTGAAAAACCTATGGGCTTAAATGCAACACAAGTCTATTCAATGTTACCTTGGCAATATTATATTTTAACTAAATAATAGTTTACTTACAATTTTAAAGTCCTGCTCAACCAAAGCGGGACTTTTTATTTTAAAATTTAACCGATATTTGCAAAAACAAATCCATTGAATTCAAAATACAACATTATAATTATTGGAGGAGGCGCTGCTGGTTATTTTACGGCCATTAATTGCGCTGAAAAAAATCCACACCTAAAAGTAGCTATTTTAGAACGCGGAAAAAACGTGTTAGAAAAAGTGCGAATTTCGGGTGGAGGAAGATGTAATGTTACTCATGCGTGCTTTGTACCCAATGATTTAGTAAAATTTTATCCTCGTGGTGAAAAGGAATTAAAAGGGCCGTTTCATCAATTTTGCTCAGGAGATACTATTGAATGGTTTGAAAAACGTGGCGTAGAACTAAAAATTGAAGACGATGGAAGAATGTTTCCGGTTTCCAATTCGTCTCAAACCATAATTGATTGTTTTCAAGAAGCCGTAAAAAAACTAAAAATAGACGTCTTAACAAATCATAGTGTTCAAGAATTATACAAAACCGAAACCCATTGGAAAATAACAACTACACAAGAAGTTTTTACTTGTGAAAAAATAGTAATGGCAACAGGAAGTAATCCGAAAATGTGGGAATTACTTCAACATTTAGGTCATTCAATAATCGAACCTGTTCCGTCATTATTTACGTTTAATATCAAAGATCCTCGAATTATAGATCTAATGGGACTTTCTGCTGTAGCTTCTGTTAAAGTCAAAAAAACCAAACTAGAAGCATCGGGCCCTTTGTTAATTACGCATTGGGGAATGAGCGGTCCAGGAATTTTAAGACTTTCAGCATGGGGCGCCCGAGAATTGGCCGAAAAAAAATATCAGTTTGCCATTCAAGTAAATTGGTTGTACGAAACGAGTTTTGAGGAAGCAATCGATTTATTGAAAGACATCAAAGAAGAACATGCTAAAAAATTAGTAACTAAATATGCTCATTTTGAATTACCAAAACGTCTTTGGGAAAACCTTGTCTTTGCTGCAGGAATTTCAGAAGAAACAAAATGGGCAGATATAACAAAAACACAACTCCATTCGTTAATTGAACAACTTACAAATGGCGAATTTCACGTCAACGGAAAAAGCACCTTTAAGGAAGAATTTGTAACTGCTGGTGGCATCGACTTAAAAGAAGTCAATTTCAAAACCATGGAAAGCAAAATTTTACCAGAGGTATATTTTGCAGGCGAAATTCTAAATATTGATGCCATTACAGGTGGTTTCAACTTCCAAAATGCTTGGACAAGTGGATTTATTGTGGCTGAGAATATTGGAAATTAAACTTCTTTAACCTCTAAGCTCACTAGGAATGTACTAAGAACACAGGGTTATATTAATCTTATATGAACTTATAAATTTAATATGGTTAAAAAGTCTTATTGTACTTTGCGAAAAAACTTTGCTAGACTTTGCGTTAAAAAAGAATTATCTATTCAACCAAAAAATACTTCCAGTTAAAATCGTTGCAAAACCAACCCAAACTAGATACGGAATCAATAAATAAGCTGCTTTTTTATCAATTTGCTTGAATACATGATAGGTTTCATAAATCATTAACCAGAGTAAAACTATTTCTACTAAAGCCAACAAAAAATTGTGCAATCCAAAGAAAATATAAGACCAAAGTGCATTTAAGGCTAATTGAATAATAAAAAACAACATCCCTTTTTTAACCAAAGGCATTTTAACAGCCATTTGATTCCAAATAAGTCCACTGGAAATTCCCATCAATATAAAAAGAAGTGTCCAAACGGGTGCAAAAACCCAATTTGGCGGATTAAAAACTGGTTTCTTAATCATTGGATACCACGTTTCAATACTGGCTTGAGTAACTTTACTAGATAGATATCCTACAGCTAAACAAACCATAACCATGTTGATTATTCGCAAATATTTTGTCATTTTTATAATTTTATAAGCAAATTAACGAAATATCAAGGGAACAAATCAATCAAAATCGGTATTTTTGTCAAAATTTTAGCTATGCTTCTTGAAAAAGATTTTATCGCAACTTCATATCAATCCATTGAATCCGCTAGTTTTGAATGGAGTGCCCCTAGTAATATCGCTTTAGTGAAATATTGGGGGAAAAAAGAAAGACAAATTCCAGCCAATCCATCGATAAGTTTTACGTTAAACAATTGTAAGACAGTTACAAAAGTAGAAGTAGTTAAAAGATCGGAAAACAATGATTTTTCATTTGATTTACTTTTTGAAGGAAAACCAAAAGAAGATTTCAAACCAAAAATTCAAAAATTCTTTGAAAGAATCGAGCAATTTTGCCCGTTTTTAAAAGAATATCATTTTAAAATTGACACTCAAAACACCTTTCCTCATAGTTCAGGAATTGCTTCTTCAGCCTCTGGAATGGCAGCTTTAGCGATGAATATCATGAGTTTAGAAAAAGCAATTAACCCGTCGATTTCAGATGACTATTTTTATGCAAAGGCCTCTTTTTTAGCCCGATTAGGAAGTGGAAGTGCATGCCGAAGTATCAAAGGAGAAGTGGTAGTTTGGGGTAATCATGCTGAAATTAAAGGAAGTTCAGATTTATTTGGAGTCGAATTTTCAGCAATTCATCAAAACTTTAAAAATTACCAAGACACGATTTTATTAGTAGATAAAGGTGAAAAACAGGTTTCGAGTACAGTTGGACACGATTTAATGCACAATCATCCGTTTGCGGAAAGACGTTTTACTCAAGCACATGAAAATTTATCTAAAATAAAAGCGATTTTATCCTCAGGAAATGTGGAAGAATTCATCAAAATTGTAGAAAGTGAAGCCTTGACTTTACATGCTATGATGATGACTTCAATGCCTTATTTCATTTTGATGAAACCAAATACGTTAGAAATTATCAATAAAATTTGGAAATATAGAAACGAAACACAAGTCCCAGTTTGTTTTACGTTAGACGCCGGTGCCAATGTGCATGTTTTATATCCTGAAAATGTGAAAGAACACGTATTGCAATTTATTCAAGATGAGTTAATTGAATATTGCCAAAATGGTCAGTATATTTGTGACGAAATTGGGAATGGAGCGAAACAATCAAAATAATTTGTATATTTACCATAGATTTCAATGAAATGGATATTCAATTAGAAAAATTAGAGCTGATGAAATTACTGAAGGAAACAGAAAATCCTTCAGTAATAAATGCTATTAAGAAAATTTTTCAAAAGGAAGAAAAGGATTGGTGGGGTGATTTAACAGAAGAGCAAAAAGAATTTCTCGAAGAATCATTAAAGCAGGCAGATAATGGAGAAGTGCATGATTTTAATGCATTTATAGAGCCTTATTTAAAATGAGAAAGTTAGTATTAACTACCTTAGCTCGTGAAAATTTAAAAGATGTTTTTGAGTTCATTTAGTCCGAATTTGGGATTAATTCAAGAATAAAGTTTGCTAATAAAGTCAATAAAAGTTTAAATTTGATTGTTATAAATCCTGAACTTTTTCCAAAGTCAGAATTAAATGTTAGAATCCATAAATGTGTAATTACGAAGCAATCAACTTTGTATTACACTTACACAATAAAAGAAATTAAAGTTTTGTCAGTTTTTGACACACGTCAAAATCCATCAAAAATTAAAAAGTTTATATAAATGAAAGGACCACTTTTTTACTCAAAAATATTACTTTTCGGAGAATATGGAATTATCCAAGATTCAAAAGGACTTTCAATTCCTTATAATTTTTATAATGGTGCATTAAAGAAAGACGAAAATCCTTCTGAAATTGCTATTAAATCAAACGAAAGTTTAAAAAAATTCGTTACTTATTTAGAGCAATTACAAGCTGAACAACCTGAGTTGGTAACGTTCAATTTGACAGTTTTAAAACAAGATGTAAACAGCGGAATGTATTTCGATTCAAGTATTCCGCAAGGATATGGTGTTGGAAGTAGTGGTGCATTAGTAGCTGCTATTTATGATAAATATGCAAATGATAAAATCACGGTTTTAGAAAATTTAACGCGTGAAAAATTATTGCAATTAAAAACGATTTTTGCCCAAATGGAGTCGTTTTTTCATGGGAAAAGTTCGGGATTAGATCCTTTGAATAGTTATTTGAGTATTCCTATTTTAATCAATTCGAAAGATAATATTGAAGCAACTGGAATTCCAACACAAAGTACGCAAGGAAAAGGAGCTGTATTTTTATTAGATTCAGGAATTGTAGGTGAAACCGCTCCGATGGTTTCTATTTTTATGGAAAACCTAAAAGATAATGGTTTTCGCACGATGTTAAAATCGCAATTTATTAAATATACCGATGCTTGTGTGGAAAATTTCTTGCACGGCGATGTAAATTCGTTATTAGAAAACACCAAACAATTATCAAAAGTAGTGCTGAACAACTTTAAACCAATGATTCCCGAGCAATTTCATCAAATATGGCAAAAAGGAATCGACACGAATGACTACTATCTAAAATTATGTGGTTCGGGCGGTGGCGGTTATATCTTAGGTTTTACACACGATTTAGACAAAGCAAAAGAATCTTTAAAAGACTATAAATTAGAAGTAGTTTATAATTTTTAATGTTTTTTGTTTGAAGGAAACTTGAAACTTGAAACTTTATTCAAAAACTCATGCTTACTCGTAAATCCAAATTAACGCTTAAAAAAATGGCAAGCCTCTTTTCTGTAATTAGAGGATACAACATTTGGGTAATTGCTTTGGCACAGTATCTTTCAGCCATATTTATTTTGGCTCCCGAAAAAAGAGCTTTGGATATTATACTCGATTGGCGATTATTATTAATCGTTTTAGCCTCTACCCTAACTATCGCTTCAGGTTATATAATCAACAATTTTTACGATGCTAAAAAGGATTTAATCAATCGGCCTAAAAAAGCGATGATTGACCGATTAGTAAGTCAAGAAACTAAGCTGAAAGTGTATTTTACCATAAACTTTATTGTAGCATTTTTGATGTTTTTCATTTCGTGGCGAGGGATTTTATTTTTTTCAACCTATATTTTCTTGATTTGGTTTTATTCGCATAAATTGAAAAAAATATTTATAGTTGGAAACATTACAGCATCCGTTTTAGCGGTTTTACCATTCTTCGGAATCTTGATGTATTACAAAAACTTTTACGAAGTTATTTTTGCCCATGCCCTTTTCTTGTATTTACTCATTTTAATTCGTGAAATGATTAAAGATTTAGAAAATATGGAAGGCGATTTAATTACAGATTACAAAACAATTCCCGTTGTTTTTGGTGAAAAAATAGCCAAAACAATCATCACAATTTTAACTTTTTGCACCTTGATTCCTGTCTATTTTTTAATTGAAATTTACGATGTAGGCTACATGGACATATACTTTTACCTTAGCTTAATTACGTTACTGTTTTTTGTAATGTTATTATGGAAATCAAGCTCTAAAACCGAGTTTTTAAAGCTTCATTTTTTATTAAAATTCATTATTGTATCGGGTGTTTTTTGTATTATACTCATCGAACCCTCCGTTTTGATACACGGAAAAAAATTGATTTCCACATATTAGTTATATCTTTGCAGAAATTTGTTTACAATTATGTCACGTCATCAAGATAACGATAAAAGCCGTCCGGGTTCTGCAAGACAAGGAGGATACAAAAAAGCCAGCAATTCAAGAGGAAATGCTCCTGTTAGAAAAGCGCCTTCAAAATTTGCAACCAAAACTGAACCTGTTAAAGAAGCTCCAAAAGCTCCAAAATCTCCAAAAAGACCTTCAAATCCAGACGAAATACGTTTGAATCGTTACATTTCTAATTCAGGAATGTGTAGTCGAAGAGATGCTGATATCTACATTCAAAGTGGTAATGTAAAAGTAAACGGAGAAGTAATTACCGAAATGGGGCACCGCGTTAAACTAACCGATGTGGTTCAGTTTGATGGCGTTAACATTACACCCGAAAAGAAAGAATACATTCTACTAAATAAACCCAAGAACTTTTCTACAGCAGGGGATGATGCGCAAGGATCGGCAAATGTGTTAGACTTAGTTCGAAATGCAACTAAAGCAAATTTACTTCCTGTAGGACGAATGGATAAAACCACAACAGGCTTGTTATTGTTTACCAATGATACTGAAATTGTACAGAAATTCACCGTACCCAATCAACGTTCGTCTAAAGTATATCAAGTATCGCTAGATAAGAACTTAAAATTTGAAGATTTAGAACGCATTCAAAAAGGATTAATGATTGATGACCACAAAGTATACGTGGAGGAAATTACCTATATCGAAGACCAACCAAAAAGCGAAATTGGGATTAAAATGAAAACGTCTAATGTGAAAGTAGTGCGTAAAATTTTTGAACATTTAAAATATGATGTTTTAAAAGTTGACCGTGTAACATTTGCTGGTTTGACCAAGAAAAATTTACCTAGAGGCGATTGGCGTTTCTTAACCGAACAAGAAATCATCAACCTAAAAAATTCGTAACCCTATTTTTTATAACATACAGACACATAGAATTTTTTATGTGTCTTTTTTTATTTAGTAATCTTTGCGAACTTTGCGAAAAACTTAGCGCTCTTTGCGTTTAAATTTAAACTTTATGCCCAATCAACTACAACAAATTGCCCTTAGATGGTTTGATGCGTTCAACACAAAAAATCTTGAGAAATTATTGGCATTATACGACGATGAAGCCCAACATTTTAGCCCGAAATTAAAAATTCGCCAACCGGAAACCAATGGATTAATCATCGGTAAAGAAGCAATGCGCGTTTGGTGGCAAGACGCTTTTGACCGATTGCCAACATTACATTACAAAGCAACTTCATTAACCGCAAACTCAGATAGAGTGTTTATGGAATATACACGCCAAGTAGCTAACGAAGACGATATGTTAGTAGCGGAAGTATTAGAAATTAAAGACGGCAAAATTGTTTTTTCTAGGGTGTATCATGGGTAACATTTACTATTCCTGAAAAACATAATCCGCATACACCTGCTCAATCTCGGTAAATACATCCAATAATTGATTGATACCATCAGTGGTGACCAATTTTTGTTTGTACTCTTTAAAACCGTGAATGCCTTTGAAATAATTGGTATAATGACGGCGCATTTCATTAATACCTAATCGTTCGCCTTTCCATTCTACACTCCAAATTAAGTGATTTTTGGCAGCTTCAATTCGGTCATCCATACTTGGAGCGGCTAATTTTTCACCCGTAGCGAAATAATGTTTTATTTCATTAAAAATCCAAGGATAACCAATCGCGGCACGGCCAATCATCATGCCGTCTAAACCGTATTTGTTTTTATATTCCAACGCTTTTTCAGGCGAATCGATATCACCATTTCCAAAAATTGGCATTGAAATTCTAGGATTTTCTTTAATTCGCTGAACGTGTGACCAGTCCGAATGCCCTTTATACATTTGCGCACGAGTACGTGCATGAACCGTTAAGGCCTGAACACCAATGTCTTGCAAACGTTCGGCAACTTCATCAATATTAATGGAACTTTCGTCCCAACCCAATCGTGTTTTTACCGTAACCGGAAGATTTGTCCCTTTGATAACCGCTTTAGTTAAACGTACCATCAAATCAACATCTTTTAAAACCCCTGCTCCTGCTCCTTTACAAACCACTTTTTTTACGGGGCAACCAAAATTAATATCGACCAAATCAGGTTGTACCGCATCGACAATTCGTGAAGACATCTCCATAGCTTCTTCGTCACCGCCAAAAATTTGAATTCCCACAGGGCGTTCATAATCAAAAATATCGAGCTTTTGTTTGCTTTTAACTGCATCCCGAATCAATCCTTCCGAAGAAATAAATTCAGAATACATTAAATCGGCACCATGTAATTTGCACAAACGACGAAATGGCGGATCACTCACGTCTTCCATCGGCGCTAATAATAAAGGAAAATCAGGTAGTATGATATTACCAATTTTTGGCATGATGCAGTAATTTTTTTGCAAAAATACAAATTTTTGTTGGTTTCAAGTTTGAGGTTTCAAGTTTCAGTCTAATAAATCAAATCTTTGCTTTATATTTGCAGACTAAATGCCTAGCTTTCGCTAAAATAAAGGACAGAAGACGAAGATGAAAAACATAAGAAATTTTTGCATTATTGCACACATTGACCACGGAAAAAGTACGTTGGCAGATCGTTTATTAGGCGCAACACAAACCGTTACAGCTCGCGAAGAAAAAGCACAGTTACTAGATAACATGGACTTAGAACGCGAACGTGGAATTACCATAAAAAGTCATGCCATTCAAATGGAATACACCTATAAAGGTGAAAAATATGTTTTAAACTTAATTGACACACCCGGTCACGTAGATTTTTCGTATGAAGTTTCTCGTTCTATTGCCGCTTGTGAAGGGGCTTTGTTAATTGTTGATGCGGCACAAAGTATTCAGGCACAAACCATTTCAAATTTATATTTGGCTTTAGAAAATGACTTGGAAATTATCCCAGTTTTAAACAAAGTAGATTTACCTAGTGCTAATCCTGAAGAAGTTAGTGATGATATTATCGATTTATTAGGTTGTAAATTAGAAGATATTATTCATGCTTCTGGAAAAACAGGTTTTGGTGTTGAAAATATTTTGGCAGCCATAATTGAAAAAATTCCTGCGCCAAAAGGAAATGTTGAAGAACCTCTTCAGGCCTTAATCTTTGATTCACATTACAATCCGTTTCGTGGAATTGAAGTTATTTTCCGTGTAAAAAACGGTGAAATCAGAAAAGGTCAAAAAATTAAATTCATGGCAACAGGCAATGAATATTTTGCCGATGAAGTAGGAACTTTGAAATTAAATCAAGTGCCAAAAGACGTAATTTCAACCGGAGATGTAGGCTATTTAATTTCGGGAATAAAAGAAGCAAAAGAAGTAAAAGTTGGAGATACCGTAACCGATGCTAAAACGCCAACTACCAATATGATTCAAGGTTTTGAAGATGTAAAACCAATGGTATTTGCAGGAATTTATCCGGTGGACACTGAAGATTATGAAGACTTGCGTGCCTCTATGGAAAAATTACAGTTGAACGATGCTTCATTGGTGTTTACTGCAGAAAGTTCGGCCGCATTAGGATTTGGTTTCCGTTGTGGATTCTTAGGAATGTTACACATGGAAATCATTCAAGAACGTTTAGAACGCGAATTTAATATGACGGTTATTACTACCGTACCTAACGTTTCTTACTTAGCCTACACTAAAAAAGAACCTGAAGTAGGAATGATTGTCAATAATCCTTCAGATTTGCCTGAACCTTCAAAATTAGACCGAGTTGAAGAACCGTATATTAAAGCAACTATCATTACTAAATCTGATTTTGTGGGTAACGTAATGAGTTTGTGTATCGAAAAACGTGGATTGATTACCAATCAAACTTATTTGACTACAGAACGTGTAGAATTGAATTTTGATATGCCATTGGCTGAAATTGTATTTGATTTTTATGACCGATTAAAAACCGTATCAAAAGGATATGCTTCTTTTGATTATCACCCGATAGGAATGCGCACCTCTAAATTAGTTAAATTAGACGTGTTATTAAACGCACAATCCGTTGATGCACTATCGGCATTAATTCATGAAGATAATGCTTATAACATTGGTAAAAAAATGTGTGAAAAATTGCGTGAACTAATCCCAAGACAGCAATTTGATATTCCAATTCAAGCGGCTATTGGCGCAAAAATTATTGCCCGTGAAACCATAAAAGCCTTACGTAAAGACGTAACCGCAAAATGTTATGGTGGCGATATTTCGCGTAAACGTAAATTATTAGAAAAACAGAAAAAAGGTAAAAAACGTATGCGCCAAGTGGGTAACGTAGAAATTCCGCAAGAAGCATTCATGGCGGTTTTGAAGTTGAATGATTAAATAAATTATCTAAATAAAAAGTATAAAACTCAATAGCTTCGGTTGTTGAGTTTTTTTTATTAACATTAACAATTGACTCGTTTTCTTTTTATAAAAGTTAGAGTAACTTTACAAAATGTATGCTTTAGTCGATTGTAATAACTTTTACGTTTCGTGCGAACGTGTTTTCCAACCTCACTTAAATGATAGACCAGTTGTGGTATTATCTAATAATGACGGTTGTATTATTTCGCGCAGTAATGAAGCCAAAGCATTAGGAATTCCTATGGGAGCGCCCGAATTTCAAGTTCGCGATTTGATACAACAACATACTATTCGTGTTTTTTCTTCTAATTATGCTTTGTATGGCGATTTAAGTCATAGAGTGATGAAAATCTTGGAAAATTATACACCAAATGTTGAAGTATATAGCATTGATGAAGCTTTTCTGGATTTTTCAGGGATGACTATTCCCGATTTGAATACGTATGGTTCTGAAATCCAACACAGAATTTTGAAATGGTTGAGTATTCCCGTCGGAATCGGTTTTGCACCAACAAAAACGCTCTCTAAAGTAGCTAATAAAATAGCGAAAAAATTCCCAGAGCGCACAAATGGCATCTATGTTATCGATACTGAAGAAAAACGAATTAAAGCCTTGAAATGGACTAAAATTGAAGATGTTTGGGGTATTGGTTTCCGTCTTACCAAAAAAATGCAAGCTCAAAATATCAAAACCGCTTATGATTTTACACTTCCGCATAACGAAGTCTTTATTCGTAAAGAAATGGGCGTTATAGGAATGCGTATGAAGTATGAATTAGAAGGTAAATCGGTTTTAGAAATGGAAGAACCTAAAGCCAAGAAAAATATTGCGGTTACACGAAGTTTCGAGAAAGATATTTCTAATTTTAACGAATTAAAGGAGCGCGTAGTTACTTTTGCAAGTGTTTGTTCCGAGAAGTTACGTAAGCAAAACTCGTGTTGCAATACCGTTACTTTGTATTTACGAAAAGATCCATTCAATGCCAATGGTGAAAAGTACAGCTTTTATCGTATGCAAACATTACCTTTTCCATCTAATACTTCCTTTTCGATTAGTCAAATAGCGATTTCTATGTTGAAAGATTTATATCAAGACGGAACTGCTTACAAAAAAGCAGGTATTATAGTTTCAGAGATTATGCCTTCTTCGCAACGTCAATTTAAACTTTTTGATGAAGAAAATCCAAAGTATCAAAAACTCATGGAAGTGGTAGATAGGTTTCATACTAAGACAGGCGAACGAAAACTTAGATTGGCTTCACAAGATTTAAAACGTACTTGGAAAATGAAACAAAATCATTTATCAAAACGATATACTACAAATTTTAACGAATTACTAGAGGTAAAATGCAAGTAAATCCAAAAATAACCTTTTTTATTCCCGATTTTGAAAGTTCGATTGAAACCTCATTTATATCAAGTGAAATTAAAGCTGGTTTTCCATCGCCTGCAGCTGATTTTGAAGAATCAAAGGTAAGTTTAGACCATTTGTTGATTAAGAACAAAGAAGCAACTTTTTATGCCAAAGCCAGTGGAAATTCCATGACAGGAGCAGGAATTGACGATGGTGATATTTTAGTAATTGACAGAAGTATTGAACCAAGAGATAATGCCGTGGCAGTTTGTTTTATTGATGGTGAATTTACAGTAAAACGAATAAAGAAAACGGAAGTAGCCCTTTTTTTAATGCCTGAAAATCCAAGTTATGCTCCCATTCAAATAGAACCACATAATGAATTTATAATTTGGGGCATCGTGACTTATGTCATTAAGCAAATCAAATAAAAAAGGCTATCTGAATCAGATAGCCTTTTTTATTTTGGGAACAAACTATTAGAAATTTGCTCTGTTATCTTTGATATCTGCTTTGTCTTTAATAGCTGTATAAGCTTTTGACATTGCATACGATTGATTTTGAGTTTTCTCTTGATTAACGTAAGTTGTGTAATCTGTAATAGCTGGAGCTTTTACAACTTTTTTAGCTCTCACCATAAACATACCACTAGCTCCTTCAATAATTTCTGAAGTTTTTCCAGCCGCTAATCCAAATGCTTTTCCAACAACTTTTGGTTCCATTCCTACGTTAGGTATCATTGGATTTTTAACAGCAACACCCGTTGCAGTTAATACTGAAGCTCCAGATGCTTTTGAAACCGCTTCTAACGAACTTCCGTTCATTTTTTTCTTGATGATTTCAGCTTTTTTCTGATTTTTCAAAACGGGTTCAACAGATTGTTTTGCAACATCTAATGGAAGTAAACCTGAATCATTAATGTCTTTTAATTTTGCAACCACAAAACCTTGTGGCACTTCAAAACGTTTGATTCCACTTACTTCAGTTTCTTTGTTAAAGCTCCAACGAACCATTTCTCGTTGTGAACCTAATCCTTGTATATATTCATCAAATGCTTTAATATTTGTAGCTGGAGTAACAACTAAACCTGCTTTTTTAGCTACTGCATCAAAATCTTTATTTTCTAATGCTCCAGATTCTAATTGGCTTGCTTTTGTATAAGCCGCATCAATAGTTGCATCAGAAGCTTGAATTTTTTGAGCAACTGTTCCTAATAATACCGCATCATTTTTACCTGAAACTTTCATTACGTGGAAACCAAATTCTGTTTCTACCACACCCATTGTTCCAACAGGATTATTAAATACAAAATCATTGAACTTTGGCGTCATTTGACCAGGGGCAATATTATCATATTCTCCACCATTATTTTTTGATCCTGGATCATCTGAATTTGTAATGGCTAACATAGCAAAATTGCCTGGATTTGCTTTAGCTTGTGCTAATAAATCGTTAGCTAATTTTTGTGCTTCTTCTTTTGTTCTAGTTGCCGATGAACGTTCAGCACCTTTATAAGCTAATAAAATGTGACTTGCTTTGGCACTTGCATTCGCTTTTCTACCAATCATTCTTGACAAACATTGGTGTCCGTTGTGAACATAAGGTCCAAAAACTGCACCAGCTGGTAAATTAAATAATTGCTCTTGAAAATCAATTGGTAAATCTTTTTTAGCTAAATAAGTAGAATCAAATTTGATGTCTGAATTTGCATTTACAAACTCACCTACATTTGAAACTGCTCTAAAACCAGGTAATGTATCATTCTTTTTAGTTTGCTCGTTATACACTACTTTACCAGTTAAAACACTAGTAATCGATTCTAACATTGCTGCTTCATCTTCTTTAGATGGATTATTTTCCACTAAAATAAAATCAATACTTCTTGTGTTGTCTGATTTGTATTTTTTTGGATTTTTCTTCATGTACTCTACAATTTCAGCATCAGTAACCTTTACTTGATCATCATTAACTGTTGAAAAAACAACCGTTACATAATCAAAATCGGCTTTAGTAGCTTCCATTTGGTAAGAAAATTTACCTTCTGCTTTCGTAGTCACAACACCCGATTTAATCATAGTGTTATACATTTGCTCTACTGCATAGGTTTCAATATTTTTTTCAAAATCTTTCCATTGCAACCATTGTTCTTGGTTTGGCGCATTTTTTAAAGACTTGATGTATTCTTTAAATTTATTTTCGTCAAATTGACCGGCAGCATTTAAAAACTGTTGGTTTTGAGCAAAATTTGGATTTTGTTTAATAACGTTTATTAATTGTTCGCTGCCAATTGCAAGACCCAATTTCTCAAATTCTTCTCCAAGAATAATAGTTCTTACTTTTTGATCCCAAGCAGAATTTATTGCTTGCGTATTGCTCATTCCTTGACCTTGCTTTTCAATCATTGCAACTTGCTGCATGAATTCTTGTGCGGAAATGTCTGTTCCATTAATAGTTCCTACACTATTTGCGCTACTTCCAAAAGTTCCACTCTTGATTACATCTGCTAATACAAATGAAAATAATGCTAAAGCAATAATTACAATTAAGAAGAATGAACGTTGTCTAATTTTAGATAAAACTGCCATTTTTATTTGTGTTTAATTTTTTTTCAGAGGGCGAAAATACGATTATCTATTTAATAATAAAATAGAAAAAGCACATTTTCACAGATTTTTTTCGATTTTATTTTCGATTTTGATATTTATTGTAAAAATGTCTTCTAAAGAAAAACATTCCTAGAGAAACTGCTGCAATAATTATACTCAATAAATAGCTTTCATGGTTTGTATATTTTGCAAATGCATCATACACAAAAAAGACTGCAAAAGCCAAATAAAAGTACTGTACAAATTTTAAATAATTCATTTTATATAGTTTATATTTTAATCCATAGAATTTACTTCTCCATTGCTTCGTTGCATATTAAAGATCTTAAAATCCTTACTAAAATCAACACCCGGTCCTTCTAAATACCCCCCAGTTTCATCAGTATATTTGAAAGGTTTTTCAGTAAAAAACCATTCGCTACTTTGATCATAATACAATTGAGAGGTTTCTAATTTTTTTCCGTCTTGAGCGGTAATAATCACATTTCCCTGTAAATCAATTATTTTAGTTTTTTTGTAAGAAATAGCATAATTAGAAACTACTGTACTCTTATTTCCATTTTCATCAATTAAAGTTAAATGAATGCCTGCAGGAAATTCGGTAAACGGATTTGTAATTGAACTATAATCAAGCATTTTTGGGCTCTTTAAGATTGATTTTATTCGACCCGAATCGGTATATTTTAAATTAATCGTATCTGCTGATCCAGAAGGTACAAATGAAGTTTCGGTTAATTTTTGAACTTTTTTCAAATCGCTTTCACAAGATAAAAATAGTTGAATACCTATTAGTATAACAACACCTTTACATACGTAAATAAAGCAATTTTGGAACTTCATTTTTAAAATATTAGTTAGTCTATTTTTCTTTTTATAAACCAAAGATCGCTTAAGGATAACCCAACTGTTACATTAACATAGTTTTCTTCAATCAAACCACTAGTAGTAGTTCCTCTTTTACCCAATTCTACTCCCAAATTAATTTTTGAAAGTCCAACTGGTAAACCTAAACCAAAAGTAACAGCATAATCATTAATACTTTTATTATTTAGAACTAGCCCAGTATTTTCATATCTAAATCCACCACGATAAATTATTCTACTTAAATAATTACTAAACGAATCATATTTTGGAACGAAATAGCCCCCAATAGCAACTTTTGTTGAATTTTCGTATGACACATTTTGAATTGGACCAAATCGATTAGTCAAAGAATTATTGTTGGCAAAAGTGAACTCTGAACCAATCGCCCATTTTTTATTTTCGCTTAACCCTAAACCAAAACTAAATTTAGTTGGGATTTTTAATTTGGTGTCATTAACAGGAATGGTATTTTCCTCACTGATTAATTCTGCACCATTAATGTTATAAATAATAGTTGCTATTTTTCGGTCATTCTCTGAGTTCAAAGTAGCTTCAGGATGATAGGTTATGCCCGCATTTAAATCTAATTTTGAATTGATTTTAGTTTTATACAAAAATCCGGTGTTTAAGGAAATTCCATTAATTTTAGAATTGTTTTTTTCTCTACTGCGCAATTGTAAAACAAAAGGAGAATAGATTGACTCTACGTATTCTGTAGTAATATCTCCAAAATTATAACCTAAATCAAAACCAACACTTAATTTTTTTGTGATATTGTAAGCAGCTCCAAAATAAAGTTTATTAATATTTCCATTTCCTAAATTTAATATACTTCGTTCTGTATTGTCCGTTTGAGTAGCTGTGTTCGCTATTTTAAATCCAACAGCCGAATAGGGCATGATTCCAAATGTAAATCCAAACTTACCATACGGAAAACCAATGGCTAAATAATCAATATTTGTGCGTTGTGCTTTTTCGGTAACTTCGTTTGTATTAAATTTTGAAAATGAAGAATTTGCTCCAATGGTAAATGCAGTAGTTTTTAATTTTGAGAAAGAAGCCGGATTTGCTATATTCAATTGAATACTATCATTAAAAATACTAACTCCACCCATTGCTCTCACATCATGCGTTCCTTTGAATTTAATTTCGCCTAAGCCATAATATGAATAAGGAGATGCCGTATTATCTTGAGCCCAAGAAATGGTAGAAATTAGTAGTAGTACTAACGCAGAAATTTTTTTAATCATTTTGATTTATATAAGTTGATAAAAGACGTAAACTTTCTAGTAAGAAATTTGAATTGGCAAATATGGGGTTTTTTAATCTTTTAGCCAAAAATTCTGCGTCTCCTCCTGTTAAAATTACTGTTAAATCCTGATATTTAAGAAAATATTGGGAAATAAAGCCCTCAATTTCATAGGTTAGTCCATTGATAACACCACTATGAATTGAATTTTCGGTTGAAGTTCCTATAAAAATTTCAGTACTATTTAATTCTAATAAAGGTAAATTTTGTGTATAATCATTTAAACTTTTATACCGTAAAGCAATACCTGGCGAAATTGCGCCTCCTAAATAGTGATTATCTCGATCTATAAAATCATAAGTAACGCAAGTACCAACATCAATAACTAATCTGTTCTTTTTTGGATATAATAATGTTGCCCCAGCAGCAAGTACCATGCGGTCTATACCAAGGGTTTTTGGTGTGGTGTAGTTATTTGTAAAAGGTAATTTTGTAGTGTGATTGATAATTTGTGTTTCAACATGCTTTTGTATAGTGTCTAAAACCTCCGCTTCAATTTTTCCAACCGATGCATAAATGACGCTTTTAATTTTTGGATATTTTATGAAAATTTCTGAAAAAATAAAAACGGCATCATTTTCACCCATAATAAACAAATCTACTAGGGTATCTTCTTCAAATACAGCCGCTTTAATTCTAGAATTACCAACATCAATAGTTAAAAGCATATCATGGTTTTTAGTTTGGCAAATATACAAATTGATTTTTTTTAAAAATTGTTTTGGATTATATAAAATAGATTCTATATTTGCACCCGCAATGAACAAGAAGTACTACTGTTTATTGTTAAGGTACCTTAGCTCAGATGGTAGAGCAATGGACTGAAAATCCATGTGTCCCTGGTTCGATCCCTGGAGGTACCACAAAACTAATCCGTAACACACTTTAAATTAAGTAGTTACGGATTTTTTGTTTTTTATTTTGTACGATTATTGTACGATTGCTTCATTTATGCAATTTCTACATCTTTTCAAATTCCTAGAATTGCAAAGGTTAATCCCAAAATTATTGAATCAAATTCAAATACTTCCCAAAACAAAAAAAGAGAAAAAAGAAAGTGCGCTAAATTGAGGTAGTGACTTACGAGAATGGAGAGAAGTATGAACGACTGAAGTAAGGAACGCACTCTAAATTTGCTGCACTTTTTTCTGTTATGAAGGAACATGGCAGGTTGGTTTAACACCTCCAAGCACCGCAATAAAATGTAATGCAATGGAA
>CAISYO010000076.1 GCA_903889745.1 uncultured Bacteroidota bacterium
TACAAATACAAGTTTAACGTGTAATTTTAAAGACACCACTTTTTTTAAATTCCCATTTGCAACAGCTAAGCAAAACAATCAGGCTCTTACAGGAAATTTAGGATTTACATGGAAATCAGAAAATGACTATAAAGTGAGTATGTTAATCAGCACTGGATTTCGTTCCCCAAACGTGGATGATATGAGTAAAGTTTTTGAAAGTTCTGGAAATACGGTTATTGTTCCTAATCCAACTTTAAAACCAGAGTATACTTATAATTTCGAATTAAATTTAAGTAAGGTAATTAATGGTCGATATAAATTTGATATTGCTGGCTATTATACAAATTTAACTAATGTATTAGTAGTGAAAGATTTTAAATTAAATGGAAGTGATTCTGCAATTTATAACGGAACAAAAAGCAAAGTACAGGCTACTCAAAATGTAGACAAAGCATATATTTATGGATTAACCGGCGGGGTTCAATTTGATTTTAATTCAAATGTATCTTTTAAAAGTGTATTAAATTTCACTTATGGTCGTTATATGGATTCTCAAAACGACACGGTTGTGCCATTGGATCATATAGCTCCAGTATTCGGACAAACAAGTGTAATCTATAAAGCAAAAAATATTGATGGTGAGTTTTTTGTACGGTATAATGGCAAAAAAACAGCAAATGATTATAGTCCAAGTGGAGAAGATAATGCCGTTTATTCTGCAGATAAAATAAAGGGCTATATGCCCGGATGGTTTACATTAAATGTCCGAATTGGAATTAACCTTACAAAAAGTTTGCGATTAAACGTCGCTTGCGAAAACATAACCGACAATCGTTACAGAGTATTTGCTAGTGGAATCAATGCTGCGGGTAGAAACGTCATTGTGAGTTTGCGATATAAAATATAATTTCTGTTTTGTAAAAAAATGTCATTCTTTTTAGAAAGGCATTTTTTAAAACTTTACTTTATCTTTATCATGAATTTTATTTTGTATTATAAAACATGTCGCCAAAAAACGCCCTAATTCTTTTACGTGGCTTGCCCGGAAGCGGTAAAACTACTTTAGCTAAAGTGTTATCAGAGAATAATACCTATCCAATTTTTTCGGTTGATGATTTTTTTACCAACAAAGTTACTGGAGAATATTTATTTAATTTTAAGAACAATCATTTAGCTTATAAGCAATGTGAAGAACTGACGAAAGAGGCTATCCAACAAAATAGAACCAAGATTTTTGTACACAATACCTTTACGATGGACTGGGAGTTAGAGCCTTACTTTAAATTAGCCGCCGAATTTAATTATGAATTATTTGTTTTAACTGTTGAAAATTATCATGGCAAACAAAATACACATGGTGTAAGCGAAGAGCAATTACAAAAAATGGCAGACAAATATAAGGTGAAGCTTTTGTAAAAAATCTAACTTAATTTTAAGTCACTTCGAGTAGCATTTCCTGTTCGTTGAAAATGTATATCGAGAAGTGTTTTTGACAGAAAGTTCTCGATACGATTTTTGAAATAAAAAATCACTAGAATAGACAATTTATTCACATTAGTTTCTTTAGCCGCTCTGTTATTTCTAATACAGCCGGACAAACAAATGTATTTCTATAAGTTAAATCTAAAATTTGTTCCATGCGTTTTCTATCAGTATGTGGATATTCACCGCAGGCATTAGGCCTTGCTTCATAAACAGAACAGTAATTATCTGAACCTAAAAAAGGACAAGGTGCTTGACGAAGAACATAATCTTTGTCTTCATCAATACGTAAATATTTATCAATGAATTCTCCTGGCTTAATGCGAAAGTGTTTTGCTAAACGTTCAATATCTCGGCTATAAAAAATGGGAGAAGTAGTTTTGCAGCAATTGGCGCAGGCGAGACAATCTATTTCTTCAAACACTTCCTCGTGTAAAGTGTGAAATTGATGATCTAAATTTTTTGGTTTGGTCCGCTTGAGTTTGTCAAAAAAAATCCTGTTCTCTTTCTTAAGAGTAGACGCTTTTTGATTATGTTTTTCAATATCCAAGATACA
>CAISYO010000077.1 GCA_903889745.1 uncultured Bacteroidota bacterium
AGACTAATCAACCTTTGCAAACCTTGTAGCACTGTTGCGTAGCGACGAGAATTTTGCATCATAAATTAGCAACTTGTTTTAGTGATGATGTTATCTAAAACAATATTAGCATCTAAGTTTAAGTTTGGTATGAATATAAGCCTGACTTAAATCGAAAATCAATTATGTTCTAAACTTTGTAGAAAGCTTATTAATTCCTTGTTTGGACGAGAGTTCGAATCTCTCCGGGTCCACGCAAAGGGACAAACCAATTTTTTTGAGTTTGTCCCTTTTTTTATTTTCTCCGGAACCCTTGTCAATAGTGAGAAGTAGGTCAAGCACCTTGTTAGAATTTGGAGTTCGACAATTTTTTCCATCAAATTTCAACTTTTCAGTGAATATCGAACTCAATATTTCATATTTATCACTTATTTCCATTGATTTCAGGGCTTTCGGAAGATCTTTGAATAAATTAATCGCATCTTTTAATTCTTCTAAGGTTCCTTTTGTTTTGTCACGATTACTCGAGATTCCACCTTTCAAATTTTCTATTTCTGAAGTAAATTTTGCCCTAAATTTATTATATTCTTGTGTTTCAATTTTACCGTCTATAAAAAGTATTTGTAAATTTTCTAATCGTTTATTGAAAATGTCTAATTCTTTATTTGCTTTATTAATTTCCGATTTAGAACTTTTTCCTTCATCACTTAAGTACTTTTTTAAAACAATTTGATATAGTTCTATAGGATTTTTTTTGAATTTAATTAATTCTAAAATTGAATCTAAGTCATTATTTATTAAAGCAGCTGGAAATCTTTCTTTTCCACAACTATTGCAATGGTAATAGAAGTGTTTTGCCCCTGTTTTGCTTGTACTTGCACTTCCAGTCATAAGTCCATTACATCTATTACAATTCAATAAACCTCTTAGCGGAAATTCAGGGCGTAGTTTTTTGTTTTTTGGAGCAATGCGCTTATTTGCTTTTCTGTTTAATCTGTCTTGAACTTGATAAAATAATTCTTCCGTAATTATTCCTTCATGCACACCTTCAACAATTGAAGCGCCAGTTCCATCTTCGCCGGGAGGTAAAATTAATTTTCCCATATAAATAGGATTTCTTAATGCTATAGCAATTCCATTTCTGCTATATATTAATCCTAGTTCTTTAATTTCTTGCCTAATTCGGTATTGTGACATTCCTGTAGCCGCTAATTCAAACATTGATTTAATTGCAGGAGCTAACTTTGGATTTGGAATTAGTAGAGGTTTATTTAATGCATCGCGAGTATTTAAATAGCCTTTTGGCGCACCAGAAACCCATCTACCAGATTTCCATGCCATACGAATTCCATCTTTAATTTTTATGGATCTTCTATCGTTATCAACTTCAGGAAAGGTTAAATAATAGGCTAATAAAAATTTACTTTCGGGTATTGAAAAATCAATAGGCTGCGTTGTTGCTTGAGTTTCGACGCCAAGACGCTTAAAGGTTCTTATCATTACATACGCATCGGTTGTATCGCGTGAGAATCGATCCCATGATATAAATAAAAAGTAGTCTATGAAACCCTTATTGGATTTTACTGTTTGCAAAAATTTTTCAAAACCAGGTCTGTTAAACGTTTTAGCAGAGGCATCCTCAAAAAACTCATATACAACTTCAATATTTCTCTGTTCGCAATATTTCTTTAATTGTTCCATTTGAGAGTCAAGGCTATAACCTGTTGCTTGTTCATCGCTGCTTACGCGAGCCATTATTGCTGCTTTTTTCATCTTTTATTTCATTTATTTTGTTTATGATAGTTTTTGCATTTATTGTGGCCCAATGCTCAATAAATTTCATTATTAATTTTATTTCATCATCATTGTAGTTTTCGTTATTTGTATTTAATACTTTTTTACATTCTTCAAATTTTAACATGGTGTTGCATTATTGCAACCAAAAGCCATTTCATTGGGTTTTAATTTTTGTTCTTTTTTTGAGCCGTTTTATCGGGTCGTATTTTTATTTTCTTTTTATTTTCTATGTATAAATGTTTATCATTTCTCAATACTACTCTTACATCGTCAAACTCATTCATGCGCAGAAGTCGTTTTATTGTTGCGACTTGATCATCCTTAATTTCCCTTTTTGAAGTTGCTATATAGGTTAGAACTTCATTATCGTCTTTCTTTATGTGAATTTCTTTTACTTCTTTATCTCTAATTGCTTCAATAATTTCTAGTTCCGCATCCGAAATAAAACCAAAGTCCTTATTTATTCTTTCATTTTTTTCTTCAACTAAATAATCTGCAATCAAATCATTCAAAAATAAAGTTACGTGGGTTTTGCTTTTTAATTTATCTATTTCCGCTTGGTCAATTTTTTGAAGGGAATAACCTTCAAATACAACCATATATTGCTCACCATCCTTATAAAGTAGCATGGTTATTTTCCTGTTTAACAAAAGTATTTCAGCAAGCATGGCTCCTAATGGTGTGCAGATTGCTCTCATTGGGTCATAATCACGTTCGGCATTCCTTTCTTCTTCGAGCAGAGCTAAAAAAGAATTTACGAATGATTTATCAGGAGATGCACTTTCAAGATGACTTAATAGCATATCTCTGTCATTCAAGTACTCCTTTAACATATCCTTAAAAAGTGCATGTTTTAATTGAACCAAAAAAGAAAATGGAAAATTAAACAAACGCAATTCCTGCGCAATTTTAATCCAAATAACTTCAATCAAATTTAATCTGCTCCAAGCGCTTTGACGTTCATCTTCTTTAGGAATATCAATAACATTTTTTTCTGTCCAATAAAAGAACTCCCTCCTTGTAAATCCTAAATCAGAAGGTTTTACTAAGGGTTCAATGACCCTTGGATAGGCAGAAAGAATTCCTTCTGTTGTTAAACCCATCGCAGTCAATACATTTAAAACATCCTTATCAAGGTTTTCCTTATTCATTTTAGTGATTGTTATTAATTTGTTTATAAAACGTACCACTAATGTAACGTTTATATTTTAACTTTGAACTATGAAAGCAAAAAACTTATTAACTCCCCGAAAAAAAAGTCCATATAAAATGGACCAAAACTCTGATCGTTATAGGGAATGCCCTAATGATGGGGTAGAATTTATGGCAGCGCATCGCACAGAGAAATTCTGTTGCCCTCAATGTGCTGATGAATTCCACAATGAAAAAAA
>CAISYO010000078.1 GCA_903889745.1 uncultured Bacteroidota bacterium
CACTCTATGGAAAATGGAGGATGGGATTTATCTAAAGTTGATATGCCAGGAATGAGAGAGTCAAAAGCTACTTTCGTTTTCGGACAAATGAATGAGCCACCTGGAGCTCGTGCGCGTGTAGCGCTTTCAGGATTATCTATCGCTGAATATTTCCGTGATGGTGCTGGAACTGACCAAGGGAAAGATGTATTATTCTTCGTTGATAATATCTTCCGTTTTACACAAGCAGGTTCAGAAGTATCGGCTTTATTAGGTCGTATGCCATCTGCAGTAGGGTACCAACCTACATTAGCAACTGAAATGGGTGCGATGCAAGAGCGTATTACTTCAACTAAAAAAGGATCAATTACTTCAGTTCAAGCGGTTTATGTACCTGCGGATGACTTAACTGACCCTGCACCAGCAACAACGTTTGCTCACTTAGATGCAACAACAGTATTGTCTCGTAAAATTGCTGAGTTAGGTATTTATCCAGCGGTAGATCCATTAGATTCTACTTCTCGTATCTTAACTCCAGAAATCTTAGGTGCAGAACATTATGACTGTGCTCAAAGAGTAAAAGAGATTCTTCAAAAATACAAACAATTACAAGATATCATCGCCATCTTAGGTATGGAAGAGTTATCTGAAGAGGATAAATTATCAGTATCTCGTGCACGTCGTGTTCAACGTTTCTTGTCTCAACCGTTCCACGTAGCAGAACAATTTACAGGTATTCCTGGAGTATTGGTTGATATCAAAGACACCATCAAAGGGTTTAATATGATTATTGACGGCGAGTTAGACAACTTACCTGAAGCAGCATTTAACCTTAAAGGTACCATTGAAGAAGCTATTGAAGCTGGACAAAAAATGTTAGCAGAAGCATAATTAAAGCTGGAAGCTGGAAGCTGGAAGCTGGAAGTAACTTACTCCATCTTCCATCTTCTAACTTCCATCTTCTAACTTAAAAAAAATATGATTTTAGAAATAGTATCACCAGAAGCTACATTATTTAAAGGAGAAGTTACTTCGGTATCTGTTCCGGGTATTAATGGTGAGTTTCAAATGCTAAACAATCACGCACCTATTGTTTCTTTATTAGGAAAAGGGAATGTGAAAATAAACGCTCAAAATATGAATATTGAGAAAGAATTTGTTTCTAAATTCAATAAAGTAAACGAGCAAACCTATTGGTTGCCAGTAAGCTCTGGAACTATAGAAATGAATGAAAATAAAATTATTGTTTTAGCCGATTAAATAGCTAAGCATTTAGTAAATCAAAGTCTTGCTTATGCAGGGCTTTTTTTTTAAGAACAAAAAAACGTTTCCCTATTAAAAAATATCATATGAAAAATTATATTACACTAGTAGTGTTTTTCCTTTCGATTATAGTATCTAATGCACAAGAATTAGACACTTTAAATAATATTATTATTTCATCTTCTCGAATTGAATTACCTTTTAAAGAAAATTCTCGAACAATTCATATTATAACGGCTGCTGAATTAAAAAAATTAGGCATAACAAATGTTGCCGATGCATTACAACAGTTAGCAGGCGTAGATGTAAGACGTCAAGGTATAAACGGTATGCAAGCCGATCTATACATTAGAGGGGGAAGTTTTGACCAAACGTTACTACTTATTGATGGTTTTAAAGTTGACGATCCACAAACAGGTCATCATACTATGAATTTAGCTTTGCCAATTGAAGTCATTAAAAGAATTGAAGTCATCAAAGGCCCTGCCGCTCGTGTTTTTGGACAAAATGCTTTTACTGGCGCTGTTAATATAGTTACTAAAGATGTTGAAGAAAACGCAATGATTGCAAAAATTAACGGCGGTTCTTTTGGTCAATTTATTGGTGAAGCAACAGGAACAATTAATTTAAAAGAAAGTAAGCACATAGTTCATTTTTCAAAGAATTTCTCTGAAGGATATCGGCATAATACAGATTTTGACAATACAAACTATGTTTTAAAAAGTCAGTTCAATAAAAATAAATTGCCTATTGAATTATTTACAATCTTTTCTGAAAGAAAATTTGGAGCAAATGGCTTTTACGGATTTACTAATTATGTTGATCAATATGAAGAAACACAAGCTAGTTTAGTGGGTCTTTCCACTGTTATTAAAAAAGGAAATTTTACTTGGAAACCAAGAATTTATTGGCGTAGAAATCAAGATCTGTATTTATTAATTAGAGATAATCCTGCTGCCTATAGAAATTTGCACATTACAAATAAGATAGCTGCTGAGCTAAACGGATCGTATCAATCAAAAATGGGAATTACAGGTTTTGGAATAGAGTTTTCAAAATATTATATTTCTAGTAACAGATTGGGTGATAACCAAAGAGAAATTGCTTCACTATTTTTAGAACATCGTTTTCAGTTTTTAAATAATAGGATTGACGTTACCCCAGGCATTTCTGCGTCTTATTTTTCAGATTTTGATAATCAAATTTTTCCAGGTTTAGATTTAGGAATTCAAATTTCAGATAAGTTTAGAGCTTATGGAAATATTGGCACATCTTATAGAGTTCCTACATATACCAACTTGTATTATGTGTCACCATCGACTATAAGCAACCCAGATTTAAATACTGAAGAAGCTTTTTCTCAAGAAGTGGGAGTAAAATTTACGAGCAAACAACTTTCAATTTCGTTAGCAGCATTTAATCGCGACGCAGATAATTTAATTGATTATGTTCGAGAAGATATATCAAGTCCTTGGCAAGCCCAAAATATTCAAAGTGTTGCAACAAAAGGGTATGAAACGAATTTGGAATACCGATTTTTTCTAAATCAATTACCACAAAAATTCCAATTTGGCTATTCTTATTTAGATAATGAAGTTAAAAAAAGCGAGGCCAATTTTTCACAATATTCAATAAATTCGATGAAACATCAATTTGTTGGAAATTATGCTATGGAATGGTTTAAGAATTTTAGCAATTCTGTGAGCTATCGTTATGTTGAAAGAACGTCAGGAATTAGTTACAACATTTGGGACGTTAACGCATCCTACCGATTAAAAGCAGTAGAATTGTCGTTATACGCGAATAATATTTTTAATACAGAATATGTTGAGACCGGAATGGTGCCCATGCCAAATGGTAATATCTTATTTGGATTAAAATATTATTTTAAATAGAAACAATAAAGCATAAAAAAGTCCCGACTAATCGGGACTTGATGTTTTTTAGGTAATCAAAAATAATTATATATTATTCGATAACTACTACTTGAGCAGCAACTTTACCTTTTCTTCCTTCTTCTTCTTCGTAACTTACAGCGTCACCTTCGTTTAAAGATTCAACTTTCATTCCGCTAGCGTGAACAAAAATGTCGTTTCCAGTTTCATCATCTGTAATAAAACCGTAACCTTTTGATTCATTGAAGAACTTAACTTTACCTGTTCTCATTTTGTATTGTAAAAAATTAATAATG
>CAISYO010000079.1 GCA_903889745.1 uncultured Bacteroidota bacterium
AAAGTCTTCGTGATTATCAATAAATGTAATATTTCGAGTGGGAGCGGTGTTTACTCGTAAATCGAAAATATCAAATCTGTTATAATGTCCTAAAATATCGTGCATTTGTTTTGGTTGGATGCACTTTTCTAAGTCAATTTCAGCATATACAATTCCTTCTTCATCAATTAAAGGCGTACCGATTACTGCTCCGTTTGGCCCAATAAATCCAGAGAAAGCTGAACTTTTTCGATCTAATAATTCATCCACATTCGGCACATCGGCACGTAAGGCGTCTTTGATTTCTTGAGAAATAGTGGAACACGACACAATCGTAAATAATTTTCCTTCAAAAGAATGCGCAGCGGCACGGATTTTAATCGCTTCCGCCATATCATAATCTGGTGGCGCAACGGGTAAAGAAATGTAATTGGCAATATGAATCAATTCGCCTTGCGAAAGTAGCGTAAAACGTGCCAAAGTATTGGTGTTTTCGCCACACGCCAAAGTTCCGATAGGTCCTATTTCGGTATCATACACTTTCAACGAAGAACCATCACCTGAAGTCCACGTCAGTTTTTCTGCCCAAGTTGGCACTAACTTTCTATGTTTTCCGATGATAACGCCTTTATTATCAATAATTAAATTGGTATTGTAAATTTCGCCATAGCTTTTGCCTCGTTCGTTGATTCCCATCACGATATGCATATCATTGTCTTTAGCAGCCAGGCATAATTTCTTGATTTCAGGTCCAGAAATATCTACCGAATTTTTATATAATTCTTCGTACCACTTACTCCCTTGAACAGGCGTCATAATCCAATTCCAATAGGGATATCCCGAAATAAATACTTCGGGAAAAGCAATAAGTTTTGCTTGGTTTGAGGCCGCTTCTTTAATAAAAGAAATCGCTTTATCAACTGTTTTTTCTACGTTCAGAAATACGGGTGAGGTTTGAACAGTTGCGGCTTTGAATTTTTTGAATTCCATAGTTTATGTGTTACACAAAGTTTCACTAAGTTATCACAGAGTTTCGCTAAGTTTTTATGAATTTAAATATTTTTTAATTTTCTCTTTCATTTCTTCTGAAAAAGGCTCGGCTTTGATGCTTTGTCTGTCTTCTTGAATTTTCACGTTAACCAAAGTAACTTCGCCTTCTAAAACTATAGTATTGCTTTCGTTTTCAAACTCAAATCCACAAAGTATAGACGAGTTTTTTAACTCTTTTACCCAAAGTTTTTTAGTTAAGATTTCACCCAAACGTGCGGCGTTTTTGAATTGAATTTTTAAATCAACTGTTGGAATACCATTGGTTTCGTGCATTTTTGAAAAAGGTCGATGTAAGGCTTCTTCAAACCAATCTTCAACTAAACAGTTGAGCATTTCTAAAAATCTCGGATAGAAAACAATTCCGGCATAATCTATATGTTGAAAACGAACTTTTTCTTGTTTTATAAATTGCATATTTCTGTTATTTTAAACACTAATTACAAAATTAGTGCAAATTATTTTAACTTAAATCGTTGAATTTTACCTGTTTCTGTTTTTGGCAAACTTGTAACAAAGTTAATTACTCTTGGATATTTATACGGCGCTGCTGTGTTTTTAAACCAATTTTGAATCTGAATTTTTAATGCTTCATCTGCCATTTCTTGTTCTTTTAAAACTATGTGCGCACAAACCAAC
>CAISYO010000080.1 GCA_903889745.1 uncultured Bacteroidota bacterium
AAAACCTGCTAATATTACCTTGAAAAAGGGAATGATTTTACATGGCAAGTAAAAAGCGTGTAAGGATTTTTGCTGGTCCTAATGGTTCAGGAAAAAGCAGTTTATTCCGTGGGTTTCAACAAGAAATTAAGGAGAAAACAGGTTTCTTCGTCAATGCAGACGAAATTGAATTAATTTGAATCAGTCATCGCTAATTGATTTACAATTACTTGGCTTATCTGCTACCCAATCAACATTAGATGCGTTTATCGAAATAGGCAGTCATCGAATGATAATTCCAACGGATGCAGCTCAAGTTTTAGTTGACAAATATTTTATTCATAATCATGGGACATATAAGAGAAATAAAAGGAGTTGATTTTTTCATTAAAAGCGAGCCATTAACGCAACAAGTCCGTGAAGAAATTAGTGAATTTATTCGAGTATATAAGAATAAGTCAGCTTCAAAAACTATTCAAAAAAAGGCACAAATTAGAGCGTTCGAACAAGTTTCTAATAAATAAATAAATGTAAATCGTCAGCAATAATTGGACCAATAAAGGTTAATTCTAGACTTCGTTTAAATTTAAATAAACCCACATTTCATTCGAAAATCTTTCTCGTGCTACTCTGCACAAGTGAGTTACAGCAAGGTTAAAAAAACCGACAAACAAGACATTCACTTTCAAATTTGAACGAGAGTAATTTTTACCTTCATTTTAACAACGAGAGTAAATTTTTAGTATTTTTACCCTTGTATTAATAACGAAAGTAAAACTGACACTTAAACATAATGGCAAAGTTTGACCGAAAAATTCCTTATAACGACTTGCCCTTGCTACCGCCAAAGGCAGATATAGAAACAAAACGCATACTTCGAAAAACAATTTCGGCTGGACGAGCATTGGCACAACTAAATGGAACTTTACTCAATTTACCCAATCCTACGCTGTTTTTAGACACGATTTATTTACGAGAAGCGAAAGCGAGTTCAGAGGTTGAAAACATTATTACAACAAACGATGAACTCTACAAATCATTGGTGGCTGATAGAAAAATAGAAAATTCAGCTACAAAGGAAGTTTTATGCTATAAGGAAGCATTATGGTTAGGCTTAGAAGAATTAAAAACAAAACCATTCATAACAACTAATCTTTGTGTCAAAATAGTTCAGTGCATTAAACAAAACAACGCTTCAATACGAAACATCCCAGGTACCACATTGAGCAACATACAAGGCGAAGTTATTTACACCCCGCCGAATGGTGAAGCGATTATTCGTGAGAAATTAGCAAACTTAGAAAAGTTCACAAACGAAGATGAAACCATTTTTGGTGAGGAAAGTCGACCTATAGATCCATTAATAAAAATGGCCATGTTGCACTATCAATTTGAAGCTATACACCCATTTTCAGACGGTAACGGAAGAACAGGAAGAATTTTATTGTTATTGTATCTAAAACTTTCGGACTTATTGGACACACCTGCCATCTACTTGAGTGAATATATTATTGAAAATAAAGTTGAATATTATAGGTGCTTACGAGAAGTAACCGAAAAAGGCGAATGGGAAGATTACATTTTTTATATGATGGATATGGTAGAAGTGACTGCCAAAAAAGGACTTAAAAGACTAAATAAAATCACAAGTGCAATGGAAAAAACTGCCGCTGAAATCAAAAAGAAGTTGCCGAAAGTTTATTCTAAAGACTTAATTGAGATTTTATTCCGTTTGCCATATACCAAACGTCAGCACTTGATTGATGAAAATATTGGAAATTTGAAGACAGTTGGGAATTACTTGATCGCGTTAGAAGCAAACGGCTTTTTGAAATCAGAAAAAGTAGGGAAGGAGAAACTATATTTAAACCCAATACTATTAGAAATATTAGAGAACAAAGAATAACCACTGATAGCAGCACATACACGCAAGTATAGGAAGATTAATTACTCAACAATAAACCAACAAATAGGAATTTGTAATTCGTCAACAAAATTGGGTCGATAAAGATTATTTCCTGTATCGTCTAAAATTAAATAAAGTAGCATTTCACCTGAAAACCCCTCTCGTGCTACCTGTTTTGCTTTCAACCCTGTAAAATAAAAGAATCCACCCTTTTGAGGTGGATTTGGGTGTACCCAAAGGCCGAGTCGATACGGCTACAATCAAATTTTAATCTTATCAGGATCTTTCTAAATTAAATCTATTCCAAATTCTTTGTATACTCGATATGATTTGAGTGGGTTAAAATTAGTTTCTTGTGCTCTCTTGTTTGTTGATTTGATTAAAATGAATCACTGTTTAATGAAAGTTTGACTTTTAAAAAAAAATGTAAAAATATATTTTTAATTTCAAAAAGATATTTATGTTTGTTCTAACATAAATTCTAAACCCAATTTATTATCATGAAAAAAATCCTTTTTTTAGTAGTACTTGGCTTGGCTATAGGCCGGACTGCCTCAGCTCAAAACGCCATCAATT
>CAISYO010000081.1 GCA_903889745.1 uncultured Bacteroidota bacterium
AAGTTGGTAATCCAAATTCACCAACATTGTCTGGTAACGTTACCGAAGAGAATGGCTTAACAAAGCTTGCTCAAGGCGGTATCTATTTAAATGGTTTAAGCTATGGTGATGGATGGCTAGGTGATAGCTACTTCTCTTTACCAAGAGGTTACCATGAGTTAATGGGAGATATTATAGGTGGTGGTGAAGGTTCTAACAACCAAATCACAACTATCCCTTCTCCACAATCTATTAAACTAGATCCAGCAGGTGCAACATTAACAAACCCTTCTCCGAATCCGGACATTATCCGCGCTTATAATTCAAGAGCGGCTTCTGCACAAGGAAACAATGCCTTGTTATATGAGTGGATGAATATGTATGCAATGCAACAAGCTTGTAATAACGTTATCGCTTTAGCGGATAAGGTTACTTACACTGGCGATAAAGCAACAAAAATTGCAACTATTAAAGCTTGGTCTTATTTCTGGAAAGGATGGGCTTATGCTCAAATTGGAACAATGTACTATGCTGGTCTTATTACAGATACAGCTGGTAAAACAAGTGGTAACTATGTATCTCATGATGCGGTTATTGCTCGTTCTAATTACTACTACGATTTAGCTGTTACTACATTAGGATCTGCATCTAATACATCTGACTACACAGCAGTTTTAGGAAAATTAATTCCTGAATCTAGCCAAGTAGGTAATGGTCAATTAATGACTAAAGACATGTGGGTTAGAAACATCAATACTTTAAAAGCGCGTAACATTTTATTAAACAAAATGTCGACTTTTGTAAATGGTGTAGCAGGTGTTGCTATTTCAAAAAATGCTTTCTCAGGTGTGATGACTACTGCCGATTGGAATACAGTTTTAACTTTAACATCTAATGGTGTTAAAAGCACAGACTATGTTTTAACAGGTCGTACTTCAGATTTGAATAACTGGTTTGGTGTAAATGGTGGAACAGCTTCTGCCTTAGCAACTAACAGAGCAAGTAGCGGTACCTTTAAAATTAGTGAGCGTTTCGTTCAAGAATTTTCTACAGGTGACAAGCGTAAAGAAAGTAACTTCAAAACAGGCTTCCAATTTACACATGGTCTTAGTTTTGGTACAAGATGGAGTTTAAACCCTAACTGGCAATCAACTGATTTACCAGGTGGCGGTACTATCGCTGGTGTTTACTCTTATGGTACTAAGAACGTTGGTGAATATGAATTAATTATTGCAGCTAGCTACGAAGAGAATGCTATGATGCAAGCAGAAGCAAATATCCAATTGGGTAATATTGCTACTGGTTTAGGTTTTATCGATGCTGTTAGAACTTACCAAGGTGCTGGCTTAGCTGCTGCATCTGCAACTACTAAAGCAGACGCTTTAACTTTATTAACTAAAGAAAGAAGAGTTGCTCTTGCATTCCGTGGATTATCTTTCTACGATGCAAGACGTTGGGGCTGGACTTATCCAGTGGCTAACGGTGGTGGTCGCTATGGCGCTACAGTATTTGATGTAAAAGAAGTAGTTTGGACAAATGCAACTATGAACTACAACTACATGGACTACTGGGATGTTCCTGGTGATGAGTTTGAATTAAACGCACCATCTGGTTCTAGCGTAGCTATTAAGAATCCTAATTTCTAATTAAGAATTTAGATTAAGATATAAACTGCCCCCAATTTGGGGGCAGTTTTTTTATGCCTATTTTTTAAATTTATA
>CAISYO010000082.1 GCA_903889745.1 uncultured Bacteroidota bacterium
ATTATAGAAAAGGAAATAACTAAAATTGGTAGAGATAAATTTGAGATGTTACATAAGATTGAATTAGATAAGAATACATTAGAAATCAAACTAATTCATCAAAAGAATATCATTGTTAAGGGAACTGGTAAACCCACAAAGAAACCTTCTTCAATTATTCCAAATTCACAACTCACAAAAAATAGTGGTGGAGGTTCAGTTAGGAATACAACCCCATTTGGTAAACCTTCTACTAATTATGATACAACTGTATTCGTAAACGATATAAAAGGGACAAGGATAAAATTACCTCCTATGGGTAGAAAGAAGAAGTAATTAAATGTAAAATTATTGGGTATGTAAATTTTATGATTTTAAATCTATAAATCCAATAAATCCCATCTATTAAGATAAATTTGTTCAATATCTTTAAATTTCCTCATTGTACTATCATTGTGTTGTTGACCTTTTTTTCCTTTAGTATCTAGCCACTTTTTGTGATTAGTAGAAGTATATTTTGCAACTACATTACTTGGTACAATATAGAATTCCGGTAATTTCTCTTGAGAGATTAAATTAACAAAAACATATACAATGTTTGCATCTGACATCTTTTCAGATTTTTCATTAAGTATCCACTCTCTTTTATTGATTTGATTCGTTTTAACTTGTATTCCTAATGTTTTTGTTGAATCTTCATTACATACTAATATATCAATTCCTTTTGTGTTCTTTAAGGTAACCGAACATATATAACCTCTACGAGATAGTTCAGCAGCTACAAAATATTCACCTGATACTCCAGCTAGGATACTAGATATTTTCATTATTATTTTTATTATTTGATATTGTGAAATTCAAAATGCCATTTGAAATACTGTTCAGTATCCGAATTATAATATGTACATCTTTTTCCTTCAATTTGATTAATATATAAATCTATATCCTTTGTAGTTGGAACTTTATTCATACTGTGAAATTGCCCATTCTCTACTACAATGTAACCATTTTCAAATAGTTCATCACATCCAAACTTACACATAGGGAACACTACATTCAAATCTCTCTTTTCAGTTTGAGAACAATTTGACCTTCTTTTAATATGAGCAGAAACTAAATAAGAAATGGGATATTCTTTATTACAACAAGCACATGTTGTAGTAGTTTTTTTACCAAACAGATGTTTTTTTAAAATCTCTTGTTCAGTTCTTCTATTTACTAAAGTAAGTTTTTCCGTTTCTTTTAAATTTAATATTTTAGTTAGTAAATCTTCATATTCATCTTCGGTTATATTTGATAATACATCAGATTGTAAAGTAAGTATCTGTATGTTTTCGGCTATTTGTTTTAGTTTCTCTTTCTGGGTAAAGAATTCGTCAAATACTATCTTATCTAATTTGCTTCCACCTTTTAAACCACTACCTGTATATGTAGAATCAAATGTTTTGAAATTCCCGAGTTTCATATAAACTCCATTAACATTTCTAAACTTTTGATAATTTGATTTATCACCAAAAGAGGGAAGTTGATTAAGAATTTGTGAAACTTCTTGTATTTTTTGGTCATTTTTTTGAAGAGTTCTACCACCTTCGTTTAAGTATAAGTTTAAACATATAATTATCTCATCTCTATTCCATTTTGGACTTCTCATATTTTAAACTTTAGTATTCTTTATCATATCTATGTCTAAAGGAAACTTATTTTTCAAATAACTAATTCCACCTTGAGTACCCTTTAGTTTACCATATATCTTTTCAACTTCATACCTAGGAGATACAATAGCATTAGTATGAAATATTGCACATGACCATTCTTCACTTGGTTTATAGCCCGGTCCTTTCCAATGAGTATGTTTTTCTTTGTTATATTCAACTATATCTAATAGTTCAGCTTGTAGAACAAAATCATCAGATACTTCTAAAAATTTCATACCTATAAAAACTTTATCCATACTTGGGGAGTTGTAAGTAACAGTATAACCGCACTCATTAGATAAGTTAATATCTCCTTTACTTCTTTTGGTTATCATTAATATTAAATCATTCTTAATGGTTGATAATTCAAATACTTTCGGTTTTTTTGATTTGGTCTTTAGTCTAACATCTTCAATTTTCAATACCTCATGTATTTTGTAATCAGCCATCCAATCTTTAGTTGTTTCGTAAAGTTTCTCTGATTTTTTACCATTTTTAAGATGTATCCTGTATAAAATCTTTTCCATATTATATTACCGTTTAGGTTAATATAAAAGTACATGAAAATGGTTATTTACAGTATTGATTTTAAGATTTCTTTCCCAATCCTATAAGTTAATGGGGGAGGTACTGAGTTTCCAATCTGACCCCATTTTTCAGCAAATGTTCCTTTTAGTTTAAATGACTTAGGAAATCCTTGTAATACTTTAAGTTCTTCAATCGTTGGTTTCCTTTTAACTCCATTCTCTACAAAGAACATAGATGGGGTTTTAGTGATGGTGTATGCAAAGGAGTTTACATCCTTTAATCTCTTATCAAATTGACCTCTACTATGAAAATCAATATTAGGGATAACATCTCCAATGAGTTGGAACTGATTATCATGTTCTGGGAATTGGGGTTCTATATCTAAATCCTTTCTTACCCCCATAATGATAACCCTTTGACGGGATTGAGGTACACCATAGTAGATTGAGTTCAATGATTTCCATTTGATTCTATAAGGAGTTTTCTCTAACTCAGATATGATATGATTGAATATACCTCTCATCTTTCCATGAAGTAATCCATCCACATTTTCAATTATGAATACCTTAGGTTGTAATCCTACAATGAATCTTTTTGTATGAAGGAATAGTTCGTTTCTAACATCTAAAACCTCTCTCTTTCCGGCAATTGAGAATCCTTGGCAGGGTGGGGAACTATCCAATAGGTCTAAATCCCCTTTAAACATCCCAAAATTGGATAGTATTTCCTTTGGTGATACTTTCTTTATATCTCTATTCCAAACCTCCGCATTTGGGAAATTTAACCCATA
>CAISYO010000083.1 GCA_903889745.1 uncultured Bacteroidota bacterium
AATAGCAATTCCAATAGCGTGCGCTAAATGTGTTTTCCCAAGTCCAACACCTCCGTAAATTAACAAGGGGTTGAAAGCTGTGCCACCCGGTTTGTTTGCTACTGCATATCCTGAAGCTCTTGCTAATCTGTTGCAATCGCCTTCCATAAAATTTTCAAAAGAATAGGATGGGTTCAAATTAGAGTCCACATTTACTTTTTTCAATCCTGGAATGATAAAAGGATTTCGGATTTGATTTTCGTTCAAATTCAAAGGCATGGAAACCGGAGCATTTTTCAGTGAACGTTTATTTAGTGCTGGTAATTTAACAGTATAAGGCGTTGAATTTGTAGTGTTATTTTCCATTACAATACTGTACTCTAAAGTACCTTCAACTCCCAATTCTTTTTTAACAACTTTCTTAAGTAAAGTAATGTAATTTTCCTCCAACCACTCATAGAAAAAATGAGAAGGAACTTGAATAGTAAGCACATTGTCTTCTAGGCGAACAGGAATAATCGGTTCAAACCAAGTTTTAAAAGCCTGCAAAGAAATATTATCTTTTATAACTTTCAAACATGCATTCCAAACGACTTCGTGATTAGTATTCATTATAATTTTATTAGTTAACAGTTATTAATTTTTCCTACGCCAAGCTTTTAAAGTATAAGTGGTTTATAATGGATTCAATCAGGTGACAAATATTCACATAAAAAAGTTTAAAAAAAAATAGCTTAGGTATTGATTTTTAAAAAAGATTTACATGTTATCTAAAATTAATACTCTATAAATCTATTAATCTATTAAATATTAAACAGATATAACTTTTCACTTAAACCTCAACTATTTCAAACACTTTATGCATTTATTAACACATTGCGAAAATAACTATTAAAATATATAAATGAACAATCCTTTGGTTATAATTTTTAAATTTGGCTTACAAATGAATATTCAATGGATTTCAATTATTCTTTCTCGATAAATCTTCGTGTTCGATACAGCGAAACAGATCAAATGGGCTATTGTTATTATGGAAATTACGCCCAATATTTTGAGGTTGGTCGCGTCGAAACGCTTCGATCTTTAGGAATGAGTTATAAGCAACTAGAAGAAGAAGGAATTATGCTTCCTGTTTCAGCGTTTTCTGTAAACTATTTCGCTCCGGCATTCTATGATGATGCGTTAAAGATTGAAACAACTATTACAGAAATTAAAGGTGCGCGAATTTATTTTGACTATACCATCACCAACGAATCCGGTGATTTAATCTGCAAAGCGCAAACAACTTTGGTTTTCGTGCAAAAAGACACCATGAAACCTATTCCAGCTCCAAAGTCATTTACTACATTATTACAAAAATATGTTCAAAATTGAATCCAATTATTTTTATTTTCATCCCGCTACAGCGGAACGATTTCAGGGATTAACCAACTTGCGTTCCAATGAAACAAAAATTGGCCAAAAGCTATCTTACTCCGAAAAGACAAATACTACTAAATATGTTCTACTTGGAATAGAAGAAAGTTTCGGCCCGCAGTCGAACAAAGGGAATAGTGGCGCTGAACATGGCTTTATGGCATTTTTACATCGGTTTCTTAACATGCAATCAAATCGATTCTTAGTTGGAAGTGAAGTACTTTTCATCGGTACAATTACCCAGAAACAAGCTGCCAATAGTGGGGATAATTTACATGAAATTGTGAATGAACTAGATATTTTAGTGGAAAACACGCTAAAGGAATACATAGAGGAAGGAATTATTCCAATTGTTATAGGCGGCGGACACAACAATGCGTATCCTTTGATTAAATCTGTTGCCGAATCCAAAAAGGATTCTATTGATGTCATAAATCTCGACCCCCACGCAGACTGTAGGGCGCTGGAAGGGCGACACAGTGGCAATTCTTTTTCTTATGCAAAAAACGGAGGATTTTTGAACCATTATTCTGTAATTGGACTGCATAAGGCGTATAACAGCGAGTATATTTTGAATTACCTGGACGAGCAAAATTTCACGTATACCTTTTTTGAAGTTTACTTAGAACAGCCGAAGAAATATGAAACGGATTTAAACGCTATTGTTGAAAATTGTTCAGAAACAAGGTGGTTTGGGTTGGAGTTAGATTTAGACTGTATACAATTCATGCCTAGTTCCGCCTTTACGCCAAGTGGGTTTTCGGTTGAAAATGCCCGCAATTATATCCGTAAACTGGCACAGCACAAAAAATGTGCTTACCTGCATTTGCCGGAAGGAGGTCCCACAAATTTACAGGAAGAAAAAATCGTTGGAAAAACCCTTGCTTACTTGGTTTGGGATTTTATCACCACAAACAAGATTTAAGTTGTCTCTAATCGCAATAAATCTATTTTGAAACAGTGACTTCTGTAAATATTGAATCTATTAATACAAAAGCGTCGTGTTTTCCAAAACACCAACAATTGCCGACGAGCAATTATCAGGAAGTGGCGCTTTACTTTCCGTATACATAAATTTTATTTTTAGGCCATCTATTTTATACTTTTCAATCAAATTCAAAGGATACAATAAAAACATTTCACCATCTTTGAATGCTTCTATGTACAATGGACA
>CAISYO010000084.1 GCA_903889745.1 uncultured Bacteroidota bacterium
ATATACTATTAAAATCTATTTACCCAAATAATTAAATAGCTTTTTTAATATTAAAAATGTAAAATATTGTTTTATAGTAGATTATCCTATATTATAAAACTTTATATACAATTACTATTGGATACAAACGATACTTAATTAGCAATAATTCATAAAACTTTCTGATCAAAACAAAAAACACATAGAATATTATTCCTATTTTTGCTAAAACAATCAATACGATATCATTTATGCTTATTATCGGAATTGCCGGAGGAACCGGAAGTGGAAAAACTACAGTTGTTCAACAAATTATGAATGAATTACCTTCAACAGAAGTTGGTATCATTTCACAAGATTCATACTATAAAGAAACACATCATTTAACGTATGAAGAACGTACAAAAATTAATTTTGATCACCCAAGAGCAATTGATTTTGAATTGTTAGTAGCACATTTAAAAGAGTTAAAAGCAGGTAATACAATTGAGCAACCGGTATATTCTTTTGTAACTCACGATAGAACAGATGATAAAATTCTAACACACCCAAGAAAAGTAATGATTGTGGAGGGCATCTTAATTCTAACCAATCCCGAATTAAGAGATATGTTTGATATTAAAGTGTATGTCCATGCCGATTCGGATGAGCGCTTAATTCGCCGACTTAAACGCGATATTGCAGAACGAGGTCGTGATATGGAAGAAGTTTTAAATCGTTATCAAACGACGCTAAAACCAATGCACGAACAATTTATTGAACCTACAAAAGCCTTTGCAGACATTATTATCCCTAACGACAAATACAACACCGTAGCTATTGATGTGGTTAGAGCTGTAATTAATCAAAGATTGGTGTAATGAATAAACTAAAGAATCTAATAGCTGATTATCCGTTCCTAAAATTCTTAGCAAATCGCTATGTTTTAGTGTTAATTGTTTTTATCGTATGGGTCTTATTTTTAGACAATTATTCCTATCTTGAGCATAGGGTTTTAGATAAAGAAATTGAAGAAATTGAAGATAATATCAAATACTACAAGACTGAAATCAAAAAGGATAGTGCCAGCATAAAGCATCTAAAAAACAATGATAGAGTTGAAAAATATGCACGTGAAAAATATTACATGAAACGCGAAAACGAAGACATTTATATCATTGAATATGAAGACGATAAACAAACAGAAAAAGTAAACAACAACAATTAAAAGTACATATTTGTGACTATTAAAAAGATTTTTACCGAGTTTGATTCTATTTCTGCAAAACAGTGGAAACAGCAAATTCAATTTGAATTAAAGGGAGCAGATTATAACGAAACTTTAGTATGGGAAAGTCCAGAAGGCATAAAAGTAAAACCATTTTATCATAATGATGACACGAATGTAAACTTAAATGCAAACACATCTAACGTCCCATTTACAATTGTTCAAAATATTTTTGTACACGATGTAAAAAAATCGAATGCACGCGCACTAGATTCATTACAAAGAGGAGCTGAAAGTGTTCGTTTTACTATTGAAAGTGAATCGATTTCCATAGAGGAATTAATGCAAAATCTTCCGCTAGAAAATGTGAATTATTATTTTAATTTACCTTTTCTTTCCATTGAATTTTCGAATAAAATAAATGATTTCGCTTCAAAAAACAAAGCTAATATTTTCATACAAATTGATCCAATCGGACAATTAGTTAAAGATGGCAATTGGTTTGAAAACCTTGTAAAAGATTTTGAAAAGTTAAATACAATTACTTCAAAAACAACTGTTCCATTTTTAACTATTTCGAGTGGAATGTATCAAAACGCTGGAGCAAATATTATCCAGCAATTGGCCTACACTTTAGCACAAGTAAACGAATATTTCAATAGAATTTCAGCCATGAACCAACCAATTACGATTGAAGTCGCGGTTGGAACCAATTACTTTTTTGAAATTGCAAAACTAAGAGCATTACGAATTTTATTCAACACATTAGCAAGTGAATATAATCATAATTTTGATTGCCATATCATTGCTACACCAACAAAACGAAACAAAACGTTATACGATTACAACGTAAATATGTTGCGCACAACTACCGAATGTATGTCGGCTATTTTAGGTGGAGCTGATGCCGTTGCCAATTTACCTTACGATGCTTTATACCATAAAGACAACGAATTTGGCGACAGAATTTCGAGAAACCAACTGTTAATTTTAAAACACGAAAGTTATTTCGATAAAGTGAATAATCCTGCTGATGGGACTTACTATATTGAAACGTTAACCGAACAATTGGCCGAAAAAGCATTGGAATTATTCAAGGATATCGAGAAAAATGGCGGATTGATTTCGCAATTGATTGATGGAACTATTCAAAGAAAAATCAACGAAAGCGCACAAAAAGAACAAGAACTTTTCGATTCAGGGAAAGAAGTTTTATTGGGAACGAACAAGTATCCAAACAAAAACGACCAAATGAAAAACGACTTGGAATTGTATCCTTTCGTAAAACAAAACGCACGTAAAACGTTAATCACACCAATTATCGAAAAACGTTTGGCAGAAAAAGTAGAACAGGAACGATTATCTCAAGAGCAATAATCATGAGAAAAGATATACAACATATAACTTTGGAAAATTCCAAAAATGAAATTCCAAATTCCAACAACTTGGAACTTGAAACCTTAAACTTGGAACCAACTTTCCTCACCGCCGAAAATATCGAGTTAAAACCAATCTACACTAAAGAAGATATTTCCAATTTAGAGCACCTTGGTTTTGGAGCTGGTTTTGCACCAAATTTACGAGGACCATACGCCACTATGTACGTTCGCCGACCTTGGACCATCCGTCAATATGCCGGATTTTCTACTGCGGAAGAAAGTAATGCTTTTTACAGAAGAAACTTAGCCGCTGGGCAAAAAGGACTTTCAGTTGCTTTCGATTTAGCCACACACAGAGGTTATGATTCAGACCATGAACGAGTGGTTGGTGACGTTGGAAAAGCGGGAGTTGCCATTGATTCGGTAGAAGACATGAAAGTGCTTTTCGACCAAATTCCGTTAGACGAAATGTCGGTTTCAATGACGATGAATGGGGCTGTTTTACCCATTATGGCGTTCTACATTGTTGTTGCAGAAGAACAAGGTATTGCTCCTAACCTATTATCCGGAACCATTCAGAATGACATTTTGAAGGAATTCATGGTGCGAAATACCTACATATATCCACCAACGCCTTCGATGAAAATTATTGCCGATATTTTCGAATATACGAGTAAAAACATGCCAAAATTCAACTCGATTTCGATTTCGGGTTACCATATGCAAGAAGCCGGAGCTACTGCTGATATTGAATTAGCATACACTTTAGCAGATGGTTTAGAATATATTCGCACAGGTTTAGCAACCGGAATGAAAATCGATGAATTCGCTCCTCGCCTATCTTTCTTTTGGGCAATTGGAATGAATCATTTTATGGAAATTGCAAAAATGCGCGCCGGTCGTATGCTTTGGGCAAAACTATTGAAACAATTCAACCCAAAAGACGAAAAATCATTGGCTTTAAGAACACATTGCCAAACTTCAGGTTGGAGTTTAACCGAACAAGATCCTTTTAATAATGTAGCTCGTACTGCAATTGAAGCAGCCGCAGCAGCCTTTGGAGGGACACAATCATTACACACCAACGCGTTAGACGAAGCGATTGCTTTGCCAACCGATTTCTCAGCACGAATTGCACGTAATACCCAGATATTTTTACAAGAAGAAACCAAAATCTGTAAAACAGTTGACCCTTGGGCAGGAAGCTATTACGTTGAAAGCTTAACGGCTGAAATCGCAGAGAAAGCTTGGGCTTTAATTCAAGAAGTAGAAGAATTAGGAGGCATGACAAAAGCGATTGAAGCTGGTATTCCAAAACTGCGTATTGAAGAAGCCGCCGCACGCAAACAAGCGCGTATAGATAGTAGTCAAGATATTATTGTGGGAGTGAACAAATACCGTTTGGAAAAAGAAGATCCTTTACATATTTTGGATGTAGATAACGATATGGTGCGCAAGCAACAAATTGAACGATTAGAGCAAATTAAAGCGACTCGCGATAACGCTAAAGTAGCAGCATGTTTAGCAAAATTAACCGACGCTGCAAAGAAGTCATCGAAAAATATAACAGATCCTGATTTGCATCAGGATAATAATTTACTATCTTTAGCGGTAGAAGCAGCAAGAAATAGAGCAACTTTAGGCGAAATAAGTGATGCTTTGGAAGTTGTTTTCGGAAGATATAAAGCACAAATTAAATCAGTAAGTGGCGTGTATAGTGCAGCAATTAAAAATGACGAAAGTTTTGAAAAAGCAAAACAATTAGCTAATGCTTTCGCAAAAAAAGAAGGGCGTCGTCCTCGTATTATGATTGCGAAAATGGGACAAGACGGACACGATCGTGGCGCAAAAGTAGTCGCAACAGGTTATGCCGATGTAGGTTTTGATGTAGACATTGGTCCGTTATTCCAAACACCGCAAGAAGCAGCTAAACAAGCGGTTGAAAATGACGTGCATATTTTAGGCGTTTCTTCATTAGCCGCAGGTCACAAAACTTTAGTACCCCAAGTAATATCAGCACTAAAAGAATACGGTAGAGAAGACATTATGGTCATTGTTGGAGGTGTAATTCCTGCGCAAGATTACCAGTTTTTATTTGATGCTGGAGCAGTAGCCGTTTTTGGTCCTGGAACAAAAATTAGCGAGGCTGCCATTAGTATTTTAGAGGTCTTGTTAACTGATTAAGAAGTAAACTAGTCAATATTTGTTGTCCAAAAACATTGCAGAGCCATTATTTAGTTTACATTTACTAAAAACTATTTATTATGGCAAAAAGTCAAGACGCAAAGAAAACGGCAAAAAAAGAACCTTTAAAAACTGCCAAAGAGAAAAAAGAAGAGAAACGTGTTAAAAAAAACACTCCAAAACGAGATTAATAAATCAAAAAAGTACGAATAATATTCGTGCTTTTTTGATTTTATCAACAAAAAACTAGACTAATAAAATATTTTTTTCCTGTTTTTAAAACCATCAGGAAAGACTTTAACCCATTGTTAACAAAATTGACTTGAAAAAACGATAAATAATTGTATTTTTACCACTTAAATTTTTTAATAATCAAATGGGTAAAATCATTGCAATAGCCAATCAAAAAGGCGGAGTAGGAAAAACAACTACCTCTGTAAACTTAGCGGCATCTTTAGGAGTTTTAGAAAAAAAAGTACTTTTAATTGACGCCGACCCACAAGCCAACGCGAGTTCAGGATTAGGAATTGATGTAGAGAGTGTTGAAATTGGTTCGTATCAAGTTTTAGAACATAGCGCTACTCCTCAAGAAGCAACTGTTTCCTGTTCAGCTCCAAATGTATCAGTGATTCCAGCTCATATTGATTTAGTTGCTATTGAAATTGAATTAGTCGATAAAGAAAATCGTGAGTACATGCTTAAACAAGCATTGGAAACCATTAAAAATGATTACGATTATATTATTATTGACTGTGCACCATCATTAGGATTATTAACATTGAATGCATTAACAGCCGCAGATAGTGTTGTTATTCCTATTCAATGTGAATATTTTGCTTTAGAAGGATTAGGAAAACTACTTAATACAATAAAAAGTGTACAAAAAATTCATAATCCTAGCTTGGATATTGAAGGATTATTATTAACTATGTACGATTCGCGTTTACGATTGTCAAATCAAGTAGTTGAAGAGGTACAAAAGCATTTTAACGATATGGTTTTTGAAACAATAATTCAAAGAAATATCAAATTAAGTGAAGCACCAAGTTTTGGCGAAAGTATTATTAATTATGATGCAACAAGTAAAGGAGCGTCAAATTACTTAAACTTGGCAGAAGAAATCATTAAAAAAAATCAATAATAGAAAAATGACAAAAGCGGTAAAAAAACAAGCCTTAGGTAGAGGTTTATCAGCTTTATTAAAAGATCCAGACAACGATATTAAATCAGTTGCTGATAAAAATGCCGATAAACTAGTTGGAAATATTATTGAATTAGATATTGAATCTATTGAAATTAATCCGTTTCAACCTCGAACTAATTTCAACGAAGATACGTTACAAGAATTAGCAAAATCGATTAAAGAATTAGGCGTAATTCAACCGATAACAGTTAGAAAATTAGACTTTAATAAATACCAATTAATTTCGGGAGAACGACGTTTGCGTGCTTCAAAATTAATCGGACTAAAAACTATTCCAGCCTATATTCGTTTAGCAAACGATAATGAATCCTTAGTTATGGCTTTGGTTGAAAACATTCAACGTCATGACTTGGATCCAATTGAAGTAGCTATTTCGTACCAACGACTTATTGAGGAAATTAAGTTGACGCAAGAAGAATTGAGTGAACGTGTTGGTAAACAACGTTCCACTATTACCAATTATTTACGTTTATTGAAATTAGACCCAATCATTCAAACAGGAATGCGAGATGGTTTTATTTCTATGGGACACGGTAGAGCGTTAATAAATATTGACAATCAAGATGTTCAAAGCGATATCTATCATAAAGTAGTTACTCAAAATCTTTCGGTTAGAGAAACGGAAGCTTTAGTAAAAAACTATCAAGAAAGCTTAAAACCAAAAGCAAGTAAATCAACAAAATCAAATTCATTTGAAATAAAAGATACTGATAAAAAGGTTATTGCAAATTATTTTGGAACTAAAGTTGATGTAAAATTAGCCGGAAACGGCAAAGGAAAAATATCGATTCCTTTTCATTCTGAAGAAGATTTTAATCGCATTCTAAAATTAATCAAACCTTAGTGAAAAGGCTATTTTACATACTACTCTTTTTGTTATTTCAATTTCAGGGAAATGCCCAAAAAGAAGTTACTTTGCGTGCAGCTGATACTACAAGAATAGTAATTAACCCTAATGCTCCTGCAAAAGCAGCTTTTTATTCGGCTGTCTTGCCGGGTTTAGGTCAAGCTTACAATAAAAAGTATTGGAAAATTCCTATAGTTTATATTGGATTAGGAATTGGAATTTACTCTTATACTTGGAACCAAGGAAAATATCATAATTATAGAGACGAATACAAAAGACGTTTAGATGGAACTGCTGATCCAAATCATCCAATTTATGGCGGAAAAAGTGACGATTGGGTTATTCGAGGTCAAAAATTTCATCAACGAAATAGAGATTTATCAGCATTAATTACAGGAGGAATTTACATATTGAATATTATTGATGCTAATGTTGATGCGCATTTAATGCAGTTTAACGTCAACGACAATTTATCGGTTAAACCCGATTTGAACCAAAATGAAATTGATTATAAGTTCAATTATGGTTTGACACTTACTTATAATTTTTAACAAATAATTAAGTAACAATTTCTTTAAAAGCGAACTAATAGATCATGAAAATAGCACTTTTAGGTTACGGAAAAATGGGAAAAGTTATTGAACGGATAGCTTTAGAACGTGGTCATGAAATTGTACTAAAAAAAGACCAAGACAGTTCATTTGACGGATTGAAAAATGCTGTTGTAGCTATTGATTTTAGTGTTCCAGATAGTGCGGTTGCTAATATTTCAGAATGTTTAAATAACAGAATACCTGTAATATCAGGTACAACGGGTTGGTTAGTTGATTACCCAAAAATGGTTGAACTATGCAATGCAAAAAATGGTAGTTTTATTTATGGTTCTAACTTTAGCTTGGGTGTAAATGTATTTTTTGAATTGAATGAATATTTAGCTAAAATGATGGCAAATTTGAAACAATACAACGTTTCAATGGAGGAAATTCATCATACCCAAAAATTAGATGCACCAAGTGGTACTGCAATAACATTGGCGGAAGGCGTTATCAAAAATACCAATTATGCCAATTGGACATTAGAAACACCAATTAGCAATGAAATACATATTGAAGCCAAACGTATTGAAAATGTTCCTGGAACACATAGCATTTTTTATGATAGCGAAGTCGATCAAATCGAAATCAAACACACAGCGCACAGCCGAGAAGGTTTTGCTTTAGGGGCCGTAATTGCTGCCGAATGGCTTATAGGAAAAAAAGGAGTTTTTACAATGAAAGATGTTTTGGGTTTAAGATAATTGAACATAGACAAAAGAACATAGACAATAATATACATCAAACAATTGAAAATAAAATAGAAGAATTTCAGAGAATGGCAATGGGATTTCAAAACGGACTCGAATAAAGTCTATATTCTATACTCTATATTCTTTTTTCTAAAATTTAAAATTATGGAAATATCAGGTTGGTTACTTTTTATCTTATTTGTTCAAATTCTTCACGGAATTGGAACTTGGAAATTATACGTTAAAGCAAATAGAAAAGCATGGGAAGCATTTGTTCCTGTTTATAACGGAATTGTATTAATGCAGATGATTAATCGTCCAAAATATTGGATATTATTACTATTTATACCCGTTATCAATTTATTTTTGTTTCCAATAATTTGGATTGAAACCTTACGAACATTTGGCAAGAAATCAACGATGGATATGCTTTTAGGGATATTTACCTTAGGACTTTACGTTGCCTATGTAAATTATACACAAGAAGTAACTTATCATGAAAAACGTGATTTAAAAGCACCTAACAAAACGATGGATACTTTAGGGTCTTTGTCTTTTGCAATTGTAGTGGCTACCTTAGTTCACACCTATTTCATCCAACCGTTTACCATTCCAACTTCATCATTAGAAAAATCGTTATTGGTGGGTGATTTCTTATTTGTAAGTAAATTTCATTATGGTGCAAGAACACCTATGACTCCTATTGCAGCTCCAATGGTTCATGATACTTTACCGTTTGTAAAAGTAAAATCCTATACCGCTAAACCTCAATTGCCTTATTTTAGATTTCCAGCTTTGCAAAAAATAGAACGTAATGATATTGTGGTTTTTAACTGGCCAGCTGATACTTTATACCACATGTATAAAGCTGCAGATAAACGATATGACAAGCCAATTGACAAAAAAACCAACTATGTAAAACGCTGCACAGCTATTCCTGGTGATAAAATTGAAATAAAAGACGGTGTTGTTTATATTAATGGAAAAGAATCAATACTTCATGAAAGAGCTAAACCGCAATATTCCTATAAAGCAGCTTGGGATGGAAAAACACAAGTAAACTTAGATTATATCAAGGAAGAACTTCATATTACAGATGCATTCGGACAAATAGCTAATGACACACTTTTATTTAGTGCTTTACCTCTTGAATCTGTTGAACGAATTAAAAATATCCCTGGAATTACTAAAGTTGAACGTATTATACATAAAGGTACTGATACCTCAATTTTTCCTGGAACAAAAAATTGGAACGTAGATAATTTAGGCCCAATTTATATTCCTGAAGCTGGAAAAACAGTTGAATTGAATGCAGAAACACTTCCATTTTACAAAAAAATAATTGGAGAATATGAAGGAAAAGATTTAAAAGTAACTGGAAATGAAATCAGAATTGATGGAAAAGTAGCCACTTCTTATACTTTTGAACAAGATTATTATTGGATGATGGGAGACAATCGCCATAACTCATTAGATTCTCGCTTTTGGGGATTTGTTCCTGCCGATCATATTGTAGGAAAACCTATTTTTATTTGGATGAGTATTGATGGAATCAACGATGGTCTTAAAAATTGGAGCATCCGTTGGGACCGATTATTTACAACCGTTAGCGGAACAGGACAACCTCAATCCTATTTTAAATATTTCTTATTTGCGTTAGCCGGTTATTTTGCATTTGATTATTTTAGAAAAAAGAAAAAGAAGAAAGAAGACTAATGAACATCCTCATACATCCAACCTATTTTCCATCAATTAGTCATTACATTGCAATGGTTAAAGCGGAAAGTGTTACGTTTGAAATGGAAGACAATTTTCAAAAGCAAACCAATAGAAACCGGATGTATATTTATAGTCCAAATGGAATTCAATTATTAAATGTTCCTGTAAAACATAGCAAAGAAAAACATCAGAAATTCAAAGATGTTCGAATTGAAAATGACTTTGCTTGGCAAAAAAATCATTTTAAATCATTAGAAGCAGCCTATAGAACTTCGCCTTTTTTTGAATATTTTGAAGATGATTTTCGCCCTCTTTTCGAAAAGAAACAGGAGTTTATTCTTGATTTGAATTTGCAAATTTTTGAACTGATAAATAGTTCGTTAGGCATCAAAATTGAAGCCCAAAAAACGACTGAATTTTTTCACGATAGTTTAAATTACGATGATTTTAGATCATTAGTAAATGGCAAAAAAGACGTCACACAAATTGAAGAATACACACAAGTTTTCAATGATAAACATGGGTTCATTAATAACCTAAGTATATTAGATTTATTGTTTAATGAAGGACGATATGCTGTGGATTATTTAAAAAATCAATCGCTCTAATTATTCTTTTGAGTTGAATTTTAAACGAACTATTTGCGGAAAATGATCACTTTGGATAAAATAATCTAAAGAAGAAAATTGTTTAACTTCAATAACATTATCAACAAAAATATAATCAATTCTCGCCGGATAATATTTGTAATTATACGATTTTCCAAAACCAGTTCCTGCTTCTTCAAACGCATCTTTCAAATCGCCTTTAATCGTTCGATAAACGTATGAAAAAGCGCTGTTATTCATATCACCACAAATAATTATTGGAAAATGACAAGAAGCATAATGTTCCTTTATTAATTCCGATTGATGTTGTTGTTGACTAAATGCTTTGCTAATGTTATTAAAAATAAATTTAGATCGCTTTTCGTCCATTTCCTGATTAATATCGGCACTAATTTTAACCGATTCTAAATGCATACTATACACCCGAAAAGTATCTTTTTCTTTAAGAATATCAGCATAAATGACGCTATTGTATGAATTAGGGAATTCAATTTCTCCCGAATTTATTATTCTAAATTTCGAATAAATCGCTTGACCAAACTTAAGACGATCTCCTTCTAGTTTTACTGTTTTATACTTGAACATATTGACATTCACATCATCATTTGGCGAGTAATCTTGTAAACATAAAATATCAGGTTGCTCATCTAATAATAGATTTGAAATTTGAAAAGGAACATCATCATTTGGCAACCATTCGTAAAGATTAAATAAACGAACATTATAACTCATCAATTTAAAATCAGATGGTTCTTCAGGTAAATTAGTTTCTGAAAATTTATAGAATCTATTTAAAAATGAAATTCCTAATAGTAAAAGAACACCCGAAAGTAGCATGTATCTTTTTAACTGCAATAACCAATAGATAAAAAACAAAAAATTCAATAATAAGAAAAAAGGCAACACGAGTGTCAATACACTTAGAAATGGAAATGCCTTGGGTGCTAAAAAAGGCAATGTATAAGCAACAAAAGTAGCTACAGCGAGAGCTATATTGAAATAAAAAATAATTTTAGTCCACCACGTTTGTTGTTGCATTTGTACTATTTACCTGCTTTAAATAAAAATTCTTTTTCCTCTTTTGTCAAACAATCATACCCCGATTGACTAATCTTATCTAGAATTTCATCAATCTGTTTTTGTGTGATGTCTTTATTTTGATTATACGAATGTACATTATTTTTTGAAGTATTGCGATGTACTTTTTTGAATGGGGTTTTCTTTTTGGGTTTAAAAAGAGTAACACAACCATCTAATAAAACAGAAATGGGCTTAGTAAGATCAATTCCAGATTGCAAAAATTTTATATAAATAAAGCCGAAAATAGCACCTCCTAAATGAGCCAAATGACCTCCCATATTTTCATAAGGCAATTGAATTAAATCAATCAAAAGAATAACAGATGCCACATTCCAAAGTTTAACTACACCTAGTAACGGAATACGCAATAACATAAAAGGAGCGTAGGTTGCTGTAGCTATCAAAAGCGCCATAATGGCTCCACTTGCTCCTACTAGCGGTGATGTTTTACCTAATAAAAAAAACATCAAAATAAAGGTCAATCCCGAAAAAATTCCGCCTAAAAGATACACCCCAAAAAGTTGTTTATTTGTAAAACAGGTATTGAATAATCGTCCTGAAAAATGCAAGACTATTAAATTAAAAATTAAATGTAAAATTGTTGCGTGAAAAAAATTAAAGGTAACTATTGTCCAAGGTTTAGCTAAAAATTCGGTCGTGTTTGAAGATAATGCAACCCAATCAAAATAATTAAAAGCGATATTAGAAAATTTAAAAACGACAGTCAAAAGCGAAAACAAAACAAAAAGGCCAATGTTCCAAAAGATTAACTTTTGCACCATTCCTCCTATTTTATATTGTAGTTTTATATCGTCAAAAATATTCATCTTTACTCTTATTTCAATTTTCTACTACAACTATCTGTCCCAACGATTTTTGCTGAACTGATTTTTCTTCCAATACCACATCATTAAAAAACCAAACAATGCGCCACCAACGTGAGCAAAATGTGCAATTCCACCTCCAAAAATACTATATCCGGTTACTCCTGAAAATAAATCCAAAAGTACAATTCCAGGCACAAAATACTTCGCTTTAATAGGAACAGGAATAAACATCAAAGCCAACTCAGCATTAGGGAACATAAAGGCAAAGGCAACTAAAAGTCCGTAAATAGCACCTGAAGCTCCAACAGTTGGTGTTAAGGCTCCAATCATATTTTCAAACGTATTTGGAGACAAAACTGCTTGCCATGAAGTCATGAATTTTCCTTCGTTAATTAAATTCAAAATTTCGGTTTCTTTAAACCCGTTTGAAACAAGCGTATTTAATCCGTCATGAAAATAATAATAATTAATCCCCGAATGAATTAAAGCGGCTCCAATTCCGCAGGAAAAATAAAAGAATAAAAACTTCTTTGGTCCCCAAAAATGTTCTAAAGCACTACCAAATGATACCAAAGCAAACATATTAAAGAAAATATGCATTAAACCACCATGCATGAACATGTGCGAGATCGGTTGCCACAATTTGAACTTATCACTTTCAAAATAATGCAAGGCTAATAAATCAGTTGCCTGAGGCACAAATTGAGCGCCAATAAAAAATAATATATTTAAAATCAATAACTGCTTTACAGTATCGGTCATGTTATTCATCATAGTGCAAATCTTTTATCTAAATCTTCTACCGTTAAAGTAATAAAGGTTGGTTTTTGAAACGGAGAAACGTTTGGTTCTTTACAAGCAAACAATGAATTTAACACGTTTTCCTGTTCTTTTTCGGTTAAATAGGTTCCTGTTTTTATGGCTAAACTTTTGGCCATTGATTTTGCAATAGTATCACTTTGCGAAAAACTACTTTCTGGAACTTCATTTTGTAAATTACTAATTAATTCTTCAATTATTATTGATACTTCACTTTCTTTCATTAAAACAGGCAATCCAGAAATTTGAATAGTATTTGCTGTAAAGGCGTCAAAAACAAAACCAGTATTCTCTAAAGTGTGTTGTAATTCTTTCAATAATTGCATTTCGTCTGAAGAAAAATATAATTCCAATGGAAATAACAATTGTTGGCTAGCTGCTTTTTGAATCGTAATATTAGTCAAAAATTGTTCATACAAAATTCGCTGATGTGCTCTTTTTTGATTAATAACAAGCATCCCCGATTTAATTGCACTTACAATATATTTTTTATGAACTTGATAGGTAGACGTTGACGTTTCAATTGTATCATCTCCAAATAACTTACCGGTTACTTCCTCACTTTCAAAAGAAAACGAAGCAATTTCTTCAGTATCTTGTTTTAGACCAACGTATAAACTTTCCCAATTTGATTGCGTAGTTTCATTTTTATAACTTCCAAAGGATGAAAGCGATTTAGAAGGTTTTTCGGTTGCAAAAGGATTAAACCCTGAATTTACTTGAATAGTAGGAAAATCGGCTTCTTTATCTTTATATTGGTACGGAGTATCTAAATTGGAATCGCGCTCAAAATCTAAAATCGGAGCCACATTAAACTGTCCTAAACTATGTTTTACTGCCGAACGCAAAATAGCGTATAACGAATGTTCGTCATCAAATTTAATTTCGGTTTTGGTAGGATGAATATTAATGTCGATTGTATGAGGAGGCACTTGCAAATACAAGAAATAACTAGGCTGATTTCCTTCTTTTAATAAGCCTTCATAAGCACTCATAATTGCATGATGCAAATAAGGACTTTTGATATATCTATCATTTACAAAGAAAAACTGTTCGCCTCTACTCTTTTTTGCATATTCTGGTTTTCCTACGAATCCAGCTATTTTAACCAGTTCGGTATCTTCTGCAACGGGTACTAATTTTTCATTTGTTTTTCCTCCAAAAATAGCAACAATTCGTTGGCGAAAATTAGAACTCGGCAAATTATACAACTCACTACCATTATGAATTAAAGTAAATGAAATCGACGGATGCGCCATTGCTACGCGTTGAAATTCATCCATCACATGGCGAAATTCAACAGTTTCCGATTTTAAAAAATTACGACGCGCAGGAATATTAAAAAATAAGTTTTTTACGGCAAAAGAAGTTCCTTTAGGTAAAACCGCCACCTCTTGTGTGATTAATTTACTCCCTTCAACAACAATATGATTTCCTAATTCTTCCTGATCTTGTTTGGTTTTCATTTCAACATGAGCAATAGCGGCTATTGAAGCTAATGCTTCTCCGCGAAAACCTTTGGTATGTAAATCAAATAAATCTTCGGCTTGACGAATTTTAGAAGTGGCATGGCGTTCAAAACATAATCGCGCATCGGTTGTGTTCATTCCTAAACCATTATCAATAACTTGTACTAAAGTTTTACCTGCTTCTTTTACAATTAATTTAATATCCGAAGCCTTTGCATCGACTGCATTTTCTAATAGTTCTTTAACTACTGAAGCAGGACGTTGCACAACCTCTCCGGCAGCAATTTGATTTGCAACATGATCAGGTAATAGTTGAATAATACTTGCAGCCATTAATCTGAGGATTATTTTTAAATTATGTTACAAATTTATGAATTTTTATGCTGGAAATTATGCACTAAAAAGTTAAAATAAAAAAGTTAGAAGTCAAAATACTTTTTAAAAAAACTTGGATATAGTATATCTATTGTTTTGTTTTTCTAAAACTAATATTACTTTCTATTCAAATCTACCATTTTTATCGCTGCTATGGCTGCTTCTACTCCTTTATTCCCATGCTTTCCTCCACTTCTATCGATAGATTGTTGCATGTTGTTATCCGTTAACACACAAAAAATAGTGGGCACATCATAAAGTAAGTTTAAATCTTTCATACCTTGTGTTACGCCTTCACAAACAAATTCAAAATGCATGGTTTCGCCTTTAATGACACAACCTATAACAATAACTGCATCTAGTTCTAATTTTTCATGCATTTGACGTGCTCCAAAAATCAACTCAAAACTTCCTGGTACGTTCCATCGAATTATATTTTCAGGTAAAGCACCACAATCTGTCAAAGCAGAAAATGCACCGTTATACAATCCTTCGGTTACTTGATCATTCCACTCTGAAACAACAATCCCAAACCGAAAATCTTTCGCGTTTGGGATTGTGTTTTTATCGTAATTAGATAAATTTTTATTTTCTGTTGCCATACTATTCAGTCATCGCAATATATGCATCAATGTTCATTCCTTCTTTAGAAGTTTCATATTTCTCTTTAATTTCAACAAACAACTTATTCGCTTCAGCTTTTTTACCAGATACAACTAACAACTGAGCTGCTTTAAATAAAAAGCGTGGCGTTGTGAAATCGTTTTCTGCTGCTTCTGCTGCTTTTTTGTACTGTGAAATTGCATCATCCACTTTATTAGTTTCAGATAAAGCGTCACCGATTGCTCCAATTGCTAAAGGTTTTAAAATAGCATCTTCTGATTTGAAATTTTCTAAATAAGAAACGGCTTTTTTATAATCACCAATATTTAAATATGACATACCTGCATAATAATTTGCTAGGTTACCTGCATCGGTTCCTGCATACTCTTCTGCAATACCAACAAAACCTAATTTTCCTTCACCACCTTTAAGTGCCAAATTATATAAAGAATCTGGTTTTGTAGTAGCATCCACTGCTTGTTGAAAATATTGTTGGGATTGAAAAATTTCATTCGTTGCTTTATCTTCTTTAGGCTCAACAATAAATTTATTGAACAAAACATATCCAAGAGTTGCAATTGCAATAACTCCTACTACTCCTAAAATTAATTTTTGGTTTTTAGCAACCCAGTCTTCAGTTCTTGAAGCCGTTTCATCTAATTTATTAAAAACCTCAGCTGTAGTGCTATCACTAACATCTACTACTTCTTCAAAATCATTATCAACTTTAGCCTCTTCTGGTTTTGGTGCTTTGTAACCTCTTTTGTTATATGTTGCCATTTATATTAAATTTAATGAGGTGCAAAAATATAATTTTTATTAAAATTAAAAACCATTTTTGTAGATATTTTTAACAAAATCAATATACTTTTGCAAAATGTGTTATTTTTAGACCTAATTTAAAGTACCAATATAGTGTTTTTAAAACAATTATCTCTTCTTAATTATAAAAATTTAGCTCAAATTGAATTTGAATTTGACACTAAAATTAACTGCTTTGTAGGAATGAATGGTGTTGGAAAAACTAATATTTTAGATGCAATATACCATTTAGCTTATGGAAAGAGTTACTTTAATCCGTTAGCCGTACAAAATATCAAACACGGCGAAGAGTATTTTGTAATAGACGGTCTGCTTGACAAAAACAACAAAGAAGAAAAAATTGTTTGTAGTTTAAAAAAAGGTCAGAAAAAAACTATCAAACGAAACGGAAAAGTGTACGATAAACTTTCGGAACATCTTGGATTAATTCCTTTGGTCATTATTTCGCCTTCAGACGCTGATTTAATTGTAGAAGGAAGTGAAACCCGAAGAAAATTTATTGACAGCGTAATTGCAACACTGGATTCCTCCTATTTACAACTATTAATTCAATACCAAAAAACACTTTCACAACGCAATGCTTTGCTGAAATATTTTGCAGTTAATCAAATATTTGACGCAGATAACTTATCTATTTATAATGAGCAATTAAGCAGTTCTGGACAACTTATTTTTGAAAAAAGAAAACATTTTTTAGCAGAATTTGTTCCCATTTTTGAAAAACATCATGCTAATATTTCGGGAGGAAATGAAAAAGTTGCCTTAAAATATGAAAGTCAATTATTCGAAAGTGATCTACTTTCACTTTTAGAAGATAATTTACAAAAAGACCGAATTATACAATATACCAGCGTCGGAATTCATAAAGACGATTTAATATTTGAAATTGATGGATTTCCAATCAAAAAATTTGGCTCACAAGGTCAGCAAAAGTCATTCCTTATTGCACTGAAACTTGCCCAATTTGAATTCATGAAAAAACAAAGTGGTGAATTACCTATTTTACTTTTTGATGATATCTTTGATAAACTGGATGAAACCCGAGTTCAAAAAATAGTTACCATGGTAAATGATGCCGTTTTTGGTCAAATTTTTATTTCGGACACGCATGCAGAACGAACTGAACTTATTATACAAGAAACACACCAATCCTATAAAATATTTAATATTTAATATTTAATAATGAAAAACGTAAAATCAATCATTGCAACATTAATTATTATATTATCAATAAGTTGCTCAAACAGCCAAAATTTCAAAAGTGTAAACGTTGAAACATTTAAAACTACTCTAGAGAACACTAATGATGTTCAACTTATAGACGTACGAACCGAAGATGAATTTAATGGCGGACATATAAAAAATGCTAAAAACATAAGTATAGCAAGCGAAAATTGGAATTCATCAATAGGAAATTTAGACAAAACAAAACCAGTTCTTGTTTATTGCCTAAGCGGCGGAAGAAGTAAAAAAGCGGCTACTGAACTAAAAGAATTAGGATTCAAAGAAGTCATTGAATTAGATGGTGGTTATTTAGCTTGGAGTAAGGCTAATCCTCAGTCAAATGCAGTTTGGACAGGGATGACAAAAGAAGAATATGCTAAATTACTTACTTCAGATAAAATAGTTGTTATAGATTTTTATGCAAAGTGGTGTGCACCATGTAAAAAAATGGCTCCTTATTTAGAAAAAATGAATACTGAATTAGCAAGTACAGTTACTATTCATCGCATTGACGCCGACAAAAACAAATCGCTATTCAATGCGCTAGGTTATCAAGGCTTACCGGTTATTCTGGTTTACAAAAATGGCAAAGAAACCTTCAAAAAGAATGAATTTGTAAGCGAAGAAGAATTGAGAAAAGCATTATAATTTACCTTTACTGTAATCATATGAACATCATACAGAATCAATCGTTAAAAAATTACAACACTTTCGGAATTGAAGCTAAAGCAATTGCTTTTGTTTCGGTTACTTCAGTTGAGGAATTGAAAGACATCCTTTCACAAAATAACGAAATTTTCATCTTGGGAGGTGGAAGTAATATGCTTTTAACTCAGGATATTCAAAAATTAGTAGTCCACATTAATTTAAAAGGAAGAGAAATTGTTGAAGAAAATGATGATTTTGCCATTGTAAAAGCGCAAGCTGGCGAAAATTGGCATGAATTTGTGCTTTGGTGCATCGATCAAAATTTTGGTGGAATTGAAAATTTATCGTTAATACCTGGAAATGTTGGCACAACCCCTATTCAAAACATTGGTGCCTATGGTGTTGAGATTAAAGATACCATGTTTTCTTGTGAAGCACTAAACAAAAAAACATTAGCAATTGAATCATTTACTAATGTACAATGCAAATTTGAATATCGTGAAAGTGTTTTTAAAAACGAATTAAAAGATCAATATATCATCACTTCGGTTAGCTTTAAATTATCAAAAAGAAACCATAATGTATCAACAACTTATGGCGCAATTGAAACCGAATTACAAAAACAAAACATACAAAACCCAACATTAAAAGAGGTTAGTAATGCTGTAATTGCCATTCGTCAAAGTAAATTACCTGACCCTAAGGAATTAGGCAACAGCGGAAGTTTTTTTAAAAACCCTATTGTTTCCAATGAAATATATGAAAAAGCAAAAGCACTTCATCCTGAAATGCCGCATTATGTTGTTTCTGAAACCCATGTAAAAGTTCCGGCTGGCTGGTTAATTGAACAAGCAGGATTCAAAGGAAAGCGTTTTGGAGATGCTGGTGTGCATAAAAATCAAGCGCTGGTTTTGGTCAATTATGGAACTGCATCGGGTGCCGAAATTGTAGCACTTTCCAGAAATATTCAAGAAACAATAGTAACGCAATTTGGGATAGAAATTGAAGCAGAAGTGAATATTATTTAATTGCCCAATTTCTTTTTATTATTTACCTTTGTCGAATATTAAAAAACCGATACCCATTATTCTATGCTATTCATTTTGTTACTTGTTTTTATTGGTATTACATTAATTCAATTAGTGTATTATGTGTTTATTTTTGGCCGATTTTCTTTTGCTAAAAAACAAAACATTCAACCTAAAAAACTTCCAATTTCTATCATTATTTGCGCCAAAAACGAAGAAGAAAATATAAAAAAATATTTTCCATTGATTGCGGCTCAAAATTATCCAGATTATGAAATTGTTTTAATCGATGATGCATCTAGCGACGAAACTTTAGAACTTTTTGAAGCTTATGAAAAAGAATATGCCAATGTAAAACTCGTTAAAGTTCAAAATAACGAAGCATTTTGGGGAAATAAAAAATTTGCCTTAACACTAGGAATTAAAGCTGCAAAAAATGAATATTTAGTATTTACTGATGCTGATTGTTATCCGGTTTCAAATGATTGGTTACTTCAAATTTCTAGTCAATTTACAAAAGAGAAAACCATTGTATTAGGCTATGGTGCTTATGAAAAAGTTAAAAATTCGTTTTTAAATAAAATCATTCGTTTTGATGCTGTAGTAAATGTAACGCAATATTTTTCTTGGGCAAAATTAGGAAAACCGTATATGGGTGTGGGTCGAAATTTAGCCTATAAAAAATCAGAATTTTTCAATGTAAGAGGATTCATGGATCACATGAAAATACGATCAGGAGATGACGATTTATTCATAAACCAAGCCGCAACAGCAGCAAACACCGAAATATTATTTAGTCCAGAAAGCTTTACGCAAACAACGCCTAAAACTACTTTTAAAGATTGGTTATCCCAAAAGAGAAGAAATACTGCAACAGCAAAATTTTACAAAGGATTTGATCAATTTCAGTTGGGATTCTTTTTGTTTTCACAAGTAAGTTTTTTTGTATTAGCCATTATTTTATTAGCTTTTCAGTTCCAATGGATTATAATTACAAGTATTATTGGTTTTAGATATCTATTTACTTGGATTACATTAGGCTATTCGGCAGGAAAGTTGAAAGAAAAAGATGTCATATATTGGTATCCAATAATTGAATTAATTCTTATTTTTACACAAGTTATCGTTTTTATTAAAAACATCTTTTCAAAACCCGTCCATTGGAAGTAAACTCAGTCCTAATTCAAAAAAACATTGAAAAAGCTAAAAAGGGAGACCAAGTAGCTTTCACTTTTTTGTTGGATTTTTTCTGGAACGAAGTGTATGGTTTTATGTTGAAACGCACTGAAAACGAAACCGATACCGAAGATATTGTAATAGAAACTTTTGCTAAAGCTTTTGACAAAATTGCTTCTTATAATCCAGAATATGGTTTTAATACATGGCTAATAGCGATCGCAAAAAATGTTCATATCGACTTGCTTCGAAAGAAAAAATCATCGCTGTTTATAGAAATTAATGATGAAGATGATCGCCAAGCATACAATGTTGTTGACGATTCAAATTCTGCCGAAGACGAATTAATTATCGAACAAAATTTAGCACAACTACTGCAATACATCAAACAATTGAAACCTGCCTATCAGGAGGTCATTCAAATGCGTTATTTTCAAGAAATGACGTATCAAGAAATGGCTGAACAAATTGATGAACCACTAAGCAACATCAAAATCAAACTGCTTCGAGCAAAGAAATTATTGGCTGAAATTATTATTGGAAAGTAATACTGTTTTACATTTCCTAAAACTTTCCTAAAGTTTTCTCATTTTCTAAATTCATACTTCAAAATTCTAAATTTGATATTGTATATTTGTGCTTCAAATTGTTGGAATATGAACACTGTTTTAGAATCGATAACGCCACCCGTACCCAAACCAAAATGGTTGCGCGTAAAATTGCCTACCGGTCAAAAATATACCGAACTTCGTGGTTTAGTAGATAAATACAAATTAAACACGATTTGCACCTCTGGAAGTTGCCCAAATATGGGTGAATGCTGGGGCGAAGGAACCGCAACGTTTATGATTTTAGGAAATATTTGTACGCGTTCATGTGGCTTTTGTGGGGTAAAAACGGGTCGACCTGAAACAGTAGATTGGGACGAACCCGAAAAAGTAGCGCGTTCTATTAAAATTATGAACATCAAACATGCAGTAATTACCAGCGTGGATCGTGATGATTTAAAAGATATGGGTTCGATTATTTGGGCTGAAACAGTTAAAGCCATTCGCCGAATGAATCCAAACACAACTTTAGAAACGCTAATTCCAGATTTTCAAGGGAATACTAGAAATATCGACCGAATTATTGAAGTGGCACCCGAAGTAGTTTCGCACAACATGGAAACTGTAAAACGTTTGACTCGTGAAGTGCGTATTCAAGCTAAATATGAAAAAAGTTTAGAAGTGTTGCGTTATTTGAAAGAGCAAGGCATTAAAAGAACAAAATCGGGCATTATGTTAGGTTTAGGTGAAACCGAGGAAGAAGTAATTCAAGTTTTACACGATTTAGCCGATGCAAAAGTAGATATCGTAACAATTGGTCAATACTTACAACCGAGTAAAAAACATTTACCTGTTAAAGAATTCATTACGCCAGAACAATTTGCAAAATATGAACAAATAGGAAAAGAATTGGGTTTTAGACATGTAGAGAGTGGCGCTTTAGTACGTTCATCTTATCATGCTGAAAAACATATTCATTAAGCGGGAAGATGGATGCAGGATTTTTTTTAATCCCGAATTCAAATAATTAAGCTTGAGCACACTAACTTTTCAACTTGAAACTTGACACGAGGCGACAGCCGACTGATGGAGCAAAGCGGAATAAACTTGAAACAAAAACATTGAAACCAGAAAAAAAAATAAAAATTGCGATTAATGGTTTTGGAAGAATTGGACGAAATGTTTTCCGATTGCTTTTGAATCATCCTACAATTCAAGTGGTGGCCATCAATGACATTGCCGATACAAAAACAATGGCACATTTGATAAAGTATGATAGCATTCATGGTGTTTTACAGGAATCTGTTTCTTTTGCAGATGATTCAATAACTATTAATAATAATAACTATTTATTTTTTCACGAAAGTAAGATTGAAAACTTAGATTGGAAATCATTAAATATTGATGTTGTAATTGAATGTACTGGAAAATTCAAATCGTTTGAAGATATAAACCAACACATTTTAGCGGGAGCAAAAAAAGTAATTCTTTCTGCGCCTTCAGAAGTTGAACAAATAAAAACAGTTGTTTTAGGCGTAAACGAACATATTTTAGATGGTTCGGAAACCATTATTTCAAATGCAAGCTGCACTACAAATAATGCAGCGCCGATGCTTAAAATCATTCAAGAATTGTGTGGTATTGAACAAGCATATATCACCACGGTTCACTCCTACACCACAGATCAAAGTTTACACGACCAACCACATAAAGATTTACGAAGAGCTCGAGGTGCTGCACAATCTATAGTTCCTACAACCACGGGAGCTGCAAAAGCATTGACCAAAATATTTCCAGAATTAGAAAGAAAAATTGGGGGTTGTGGCATTAGAGTTCCTGTTGCTGATGGTTCACTTACTGATATTACTTTTAATGTAAAACGGGAAGTTTCAATAGAGGAAATCAATCTAGCGTTTAAAAAAGCAGCGGAAACCAATTTAAAAGGAATTATTGAGTATACCGAAGATCCAATTGTTTCGGTAGATGTTATAGGCAATCAAAATTCATGTGTTTTTGATGCTCAATTAACTTCTGTAATCGATAAAATGGTAAAAATCGTAGGTTGGTATGATAATGAAATTGGCTATTCGTCAAGAATCATTGATTTAATTTCATTCGTATCCAAAAAATAAACTTTTTTTTTAACCACAAATCACTTAAATTGCACGGATTAAAAATAATTTCTATCCAATTTGATTAAGCAATTTGCAATATTATTTCTACTAGTATCTTCATTAAGTTACTCACAATCGGTATACAAAGAAGTTGCAAAAATCAATGATAGTACTGATTATTATTTAGAAATTGGTTTATTCAATAAAGAGGAAAAAAAATCCATCAGTAAGGCAATTTTATTTACAGAAAAAGCAATATCCTTTACTAAAAATAAGCAACAAAAAACAAAATTAGGAATTGGGTATTTGCAACTAGCCACTATTTACTTCGACATTGAAAAAAATGAACTTGCTATAGATAACTACATAAGAGCAATCAATGTATTTGATAAAAAAAATCCGACTACAAATTTAGCACTTGCCTATTATGGATTAGGAAAATGTTATCTAAAAAAGAATAAAATTGCAGTCGCCGAAATTTATTTTGAAAAAGCAGCATCACTTTATGAAGAACTTAATTTTTATGAAGCGATAGAATTGATCAACTTACAAAGAGGAATTATCAATAAAGAAAAGAAGCAGTTTGCAATTGCTTCAGAAATATTAAAATCGGTAATTGAAAACCTTTCTGATGATACTTTTGCAACAACTAAAACAGAAGCTTATTTTCAATTGGGTGAAATTGAAATGGCAACAGGTAAATTTACTTCTGCCATCGATTATTACAACTTAGCAAACAGCTCTAATTCAAACAATAAAACCGATTTTAGTATTAGCAAAAGAATTTTCAAACAATTGAGCGTTGCCTATGAAAAGGCCAACAATCCAAAACAATCTTTAGTGTTTTTGAAAAAATATTCTCGCATAACCGATTCAATCACTACTCATTTTTATTCAAATGCTTCTGAAAATATGGTGGATAAAACGCAATTTGATGAGCAATTAAAAAAAATAGAACAATTAGATAAAGAGAAAAAAAGCCAACAAAAAACACTACGCTTTTCTAAATTAATCTTTGTGTTGAGTATTGCATTGATTTCAATTTTATCACTATTAAGTTTTTCACTTTACAAAAACAACAAAATTAGAATTACCTCAAATAAACTTTTAGAAGAAAAAAATAAAGAACTAACTATTGAAAAAGAAAAGGCAGAACAGGCTTCAAAAGCAAGAGCCGAATTTTTATCAACAGTTAGCCATGAATTAAGAACACCATTAAATGCCATAAATGGTATAACCTATTTATTATTGCAAGAAAAACCAAAGGCTAGCCAACTTAACTATTTAAAATCGTTAGAATTTTCAGGTAGCTATTTATTAAATTTTATCAATGATATTTTAGAAATTAACCGATTAGAATCGGATAAAATTCAAGTCGAAAAAATCAATTTCAACTTGAAAGAATTGATTGAAAATATTACCACTTCTTTTAAAGAATTCATTCAGGAAAACAACACAAAATGTCATCTAACAATTGATTCTAGTATTTCCGAATATCTAAAAGGCGATCCTACAAAACTTTCTCAAATCGTCATTAATTTACTTAACAATGCGATTAAATTTAGTAAAAACGGAGACGTTTGGTTTACGATTAAGAACATAGAAGAAAGTGATGAAACTATAAAATTACATTTTGAAATTAAAGATAACGGCATTGGAATACCTCTTGAAAAACAAGAAGCTATTTTTGATAGTTTTAGCCAAGGTTCGGTAGAAATAAACAGAACCTATGGTGGAACGGGATTAGGACTTTCTATTGTAAAGAAAATTCTGGAATTAATGGACAGCACTATTCATTTGTCGAGCGAAAGTGGAAAAGGAAGTACGTTTACTTTTGAATTGCTTTTCGATAAAGGACAGAAAGAAGTTTTGAAATCAGCTCCAATGACAACTGTAAATAGCGAAAATAAAAAAGTAATTCTATTGGTGGAAGATAATAAAATAAACCAGATGATTACTCAAAAAATGCTAGAAAACAAAGGTATTTCATGCGTAATTGTTGACAGCGGTGAAGAAGCCATAGAAAATGTGAAAACGAATCAATACGACCTAATTTTGATGGATGTGCATTTACCAAGCATGAGTGGAACAGAAGCAACAACTGTTATAAGAACATTTGATAATCAAACACCTATTATTGCCCTTACTGCCATTTCATTGAACGAAAATAAAGAAACATTGTTATCGTTTGGAATGAATGAAGTAATTACAAAACCATTTGAACCTGACCATTTTTATTCGGTTGTTTTCGAATATTTGGCTAAGAATGAATAATCAAGTTTTTTATTAATTTACGAACATTGGGTTCTGCTTTTTTGGCCGCTTCCAAAACTTCTTCGTGATTTACTTCCTCAATATTTTCTTCGTCCCCCATATCGGTAATTACCGAAATTCCAAAACAATCTAAATCCATATGACGGGCAACAATAACTTCAGGAACGGTAGACATCCCCACGCAATCGGCACCAATAGCTTTGACCATTTTATATTCGGCTAGTGTTTCAAACGTTGGCCCTTGTAGCGCTAGATAAACACCAGTTTTCAAGTCAATTTTCAATTGATTGGCTAGTTCAAATGCTTTATTAATCAATTCCGTAGAATATGGTTCGCTCATATTTACAAATCTAGGACCAAAACGCTCATCATTCTGACCTCGAAGCGGATGCTCTGGCAACATATTAATGTGATCTGTAATTACCACAATATCACCCACTTTATAAGCAGGATTAACTCCACCAGAAGCGTTAGATACAATAAGTTTTTGTATACCTAAAAATTTCATCACTCGAACCGGAAAGGTAACTTGTTTCATATCATACCCTTCATAAAAATGAAAACGGCCTTGCATAGCAACCACTTTTTTACCTTCTATGGTGCCAAACACTAAAGCGCCTTTGTGTCCTTGAACCGTTGAAATCGGGAAATTTGGAATTTCAGTATAAGGCAATACATGCTCTATAGAAATATCGTTAGTAAAATCTCCTAAACCCGAACCTAATATCACCCCAAATTCAGGAGTAAAATTTGTTTTTTCTTTAATAAAATTAACTGTTTCTTGTACTTTTTCCCACATAATCCTCTATCGCTTTATCGAAATTTGTATTTAAAAAAACAGCTTTTATTGGTAAATAATAAAGTTGTGCATTGGGTAACAACCCATTTAATCGAACAAAATCTTTTTCCGTTGTAATTATTTTTCTTCCGTTAGCTTTTGCTAAAATTTGTTCACAATCTTGCTTTGAAAAATGATGATGATCTGGAAATACTATCGTCTCATCTGTTTCACTCTTAAGAAAATCAAAAAACAATTTTGGCTTAGCAATTCCAGCAATTAACAACTTACTTTCTGATTTTAAAGTTTCAACATGCATACTATTTTCATTACCATAAACACAATCATCATATTGAATCGTGGTAAAATAAACCGGCTGTTTAACCTGTAACTTTTCCTTTATATTCTGTTGTGCAAGTTCCGATAAATCTTGCGGACATTTAGTGATAATTATCATGTCTGCTCTTTTTTTTCCAAGAGCGGATTCTCTTAAATTTCCGAAAGGCAAAATAAAATCGTCACAAAATAAATCATCATATGCGGTAAGCAAAATGTAAAATCCCGCTTTAACTTTTCTATGCTGAAATGCATCGTCTAATAAAATTACTTCGGGTTTATTTTGAAGTTGTAATAGCTTTTCGATACCCTTTTTTCTATTGGCATCTACTGCCACTTGAATAGTTGGAAATTTTGAATAAAACTGAAAAGGCTCATCTCCTATTGAGTTTGCAGAAGCTTGATCATCTGCTAAAACAAATCCTTTTGATAAGCGTTTATAGCCACGACTTAAAACGGCCACGCGATACTTTTCAGAAAGCAACCGAATTAAATACTCTATTTGCGGAGTTTTTCCGGTACCGCCCACACTTAAATTACCCACGGCAATTATTGGCACATCAAAAGAATAACTTTTTAATGCACCTATATCATAGAGCCAATTTCGGATAAATGTAATGAGCCAATACAGAAAGGCAAATGGAAAAAGTATTTTTCGTAGGAAATTCATACGTTATTTATCAGAATAATGTCCCATTGCAGAAATCACAAAAACCGTTACAATATCTTCCTCAACTTTATAGATCATTCTGTCTTTTTGATTTATTTTACGAGACCAAAAACCAGAAAGTTCATATTTTAAAGGTTCTGGGTTTCCAATTCCTTCAAATGGTGTTTGCTCTAATTCTACTAGAATTTTTTCAAGTTTCTTTACATTGGCTTTATTTCCAGATTTAAGGTGTGCTTTGATTTCTTCTTTTGCTTTTGGTTCAAAATCTACAAAATACTTCCCCATATATCATCAGTATTTAAACGGGTAAGATTTTTTTTGTCCAAATTTTTTGAACGCTCTAATATTTCAGCAACAAACTCAGGGTTATAAGGGCTTTTTTCGTCTTCAGTTTCAACAAAACTAATGTCTTTATCATTACCAATAAAAGTTTTTGCAAATTCTAAAAACGCTTTGCCTTTTTTTGATCGCTCGTTTATTTTTATGGTTATTGTTGTCATGATAAAATATTTTGTTTTACAAATATACAAAAATCATGCAAATATATTTTCTTAGTAAAACATACTATATCCAATTTGCTTTTTTTATCTTTGGATAGTAAAAGTAGAAAAATGAAACTCACCCATATACTTACCATACTTGAAGAAATGGCACCTTTGAGCTATGCCGAAGATTTTGACAATGTAGGCCTTTTAGTTGGAAACAATAATCAAGAAATATCAGGAATATTGGTTTGTCATGATGCATTAGAAGCCGTTATTGATGAAGCCGTTGCTAAAAAATGTAATTTGGTCGTTTGCTTCCATCCTATTTTGTTTTCGGGAATTAAAAAAATTACTGGTAAGAATTATGTAGAACGGGCACTAATTAAAGCGATTAAAAATGATATCGCTATTTATGCGGTGCATACGGCTTTAGACAATCATCCAAATGGTGTTAATAAAATTTTTTGTGATGCCTTAGGTTTATTGGATTCTAAAATTTTAATTCCGAAAGAAAACTTCATTCAAAAATTAGTTACCTACACCATTCCTGAAAATGCTGAAAAATTACGAAATGCCTTATTTGAAGCTGGTGCGGGTAAAATAGGAAATTATGAAGATTGTAGTTTTTCGTCCAAAGGCATAGGAACTTATATGGGAAATGAAAATTCAAATCCTGAAATAGGCGAACGCTTTGAATTTGTTGAAACACAAGAAATTAAGATTGAAGTGACTTTTGAAAAGCATTTGCAAGCCAAAATACTGAAAGCGCTTTTTACGAATCATGTTTATGAAGAAGTGGCTCATGAAATTTACCCATTAGAAAATGCACATCAAAATATTGGGTTAGGGCGCGTGGGCGAACTCAAAAATGCGCTTTCGGAAACTGATTTTTTACAATTTGTCAAAGACAAGTTGGTATGTGGAGGTATAAGACATAGCGTTTTTACCGGAAAAACCATAAAAAAAGTAGCTGTTTTAGGTGGAAGTGGAAGTTTTGCTATTAAAAACGCAATACACTCAGGAGCAGACGCTTACCTTACTGCTGATCTCAAATATCATCAGTTTTATGAAGCTGAAAATCAGTTACTTTTAGCTGATATTGGTCACTTTGAAAGCGAAAGATTTACAAAAAATTATATAGTTGATTTTCTTAAAGAAAAAATCACTAATTTTGCACCCAATTCGCTTTCAAGCGGAATTATTTTATCAGAAGAAAATACAAATCCAGTTAAGTACTTTTAAATATGGCAACAATCAAAGAGATAAGCGTAGAAGATAAGTTAAGAGCCCTTTATGCTTTACAACTAGTTGATTCTAAAATTGAC